>DASXLG010000379.1 GCA_036496425.1 Terriglobia bacterium
GCCCCCTCGGATCGTGTCTCGGCGGCCGGCAGGACGTTCATGAAGACGCGATCGATCCATTCGGCGGGAAGGTCGCGGACGGAATTGCGCAGGCGATCCTGCCACCAGTCCGAGATCGGGGCGAGATCGTCCTTGGAATAGCGGTACTCGGTTATCTGGTATGAATTCTTGGCGTAGATCACCACATCGATCGGGTAATCCACGTCGGCCGCGCTGATGCGGGTGGAATCAAACGACAGGCATCCGACTTTCAGCGCAAACCGCAAGCTGTCCTGGTACTGCAGGGTGCGATCGAGAACCGGCTTACCGTACGCGGCCGAACCGATAATCTGGTATGGCGTTCCCTTTCCGACCTCCACCCAGTTCCCTTCCGGATACACCATGTAGAGCAGATGCTCGCGATCGTGCGCCAGCTGTCCTCCGACCAGCGCGTGAAAGTCGAACTTGAATCCGCTCTCGACCAGTGCAGGCCGGTCTTCACGCGAAACCTGCCGCACATGCCCGGCGATGGCATTCACGGCTTTGAACAGCCGGTCGAAGGGCTCGGAACGGGAGGCCATTTCCTCTTCGAAGTACGTCAGGGTCTTGTCGCGCACCGAACGCAAGCCGGACGTCATCATGAACAGAGAACCTTGCCCCTGCTGGTAAATCGAAAGCTTTTTGGCGCTGATGATCTCGGTCCCCGAGGTCAGGCGCGAATCGGCAATTCCAACGATTCCTTCCTGGACGATCATGCCCAGACAATATGTCATGCCTGTCTCCCGCCGGGATTCTGCGCCATAGCGGGAACAGGCTGCAAGGCAAAAAACGCATTGTGGATGGCTTCGCCCGTCAGGTTGAGCCGGATCTGAATGTCGTCGAGAAACTCATGCAGGCCGCCGCTGATGATTTCGCGCACCTGAACATAATTCATTTCGGCGCACAGCCTTCCAAGTTGCTGCTCGGCCGGATTGCCGAAGGTTCCCATCGGCGTGCCGGAAATGATATGCAGCGAAGCCTCGGCCGAAACGACACAGCGGTGAATCGCGCGGGGAAACTCCAGGTCCAGCACCAAAAACTCGACGATGCGATCGGGCGAAATCTGCTGATAGCGCTTTCGATACATCTCGAAAGCGCTCGTGGATCGCAGGACCGCCGCCCACATGATGTCGTCATAGGGCGTTCCAATGGCATCCAGCGAAGGCAGGAGGAGGTAATACTTCGTGTCGAGGATCCGCGATGTTTTATCGGCCCGCTCGATCAGGCGGCCGAGCCGGGAGAAGTGCCAGCCCTCGTTATGGGACATCGTCGCGTAGAGCGTGCCCAGAAAAAGATGGCTCGCATTAATGACCTCCGAAAAAAAATCCTGGCTCGGCTCGAAGCCGCTCGCCGCGGACTGAGCGCCGGCCTGAGTTGCGAAGTAGAAGCGGTTGATCTGCTCCCACGTTTCCAGGGTGATGTATTGGCGCGCGATGCGCGCATTCTCGCGGGCGGCCGCTATTGAAGAGAGGATCGAGTTTGGATTCCGCGTATCGAACGTCAGGAAGTGAATGACATTGCGCTTCGATGCGCGCTCGTAATGCTCGGCGAAGAGCGTTTCATCTCCGGTCGTACTGATCAGCGGACTCCATTGTTCCTGATATCCTCCCGGAAGATCCAGGCTCAGCCAGGTATTGACATCGATAAAGCGCGCGACGTTTTCGGCCCGCTCGACGTAGCGTGCCATCCAGTAAAGACAATTCGCCAGCCGGCTCAGCATGAAAGAACCCACGTATCTTTGCTGCCGCCGCCCTGGGAAGAGTTCACCACCAGAGAACCTTTCTTCAAAGCCACGCGCGTAAGTCCTCCTGGAAGAACAAATGTGTCCGTTCCATAAAGGACATAGGGCCGCAGATCCACGTGACGGCCTTCGAAGTGATCGTCCACAATCACGGGGACCCGCGAGAGCGCCAGCGTCGGCTGGGCGATATAGTTGCGCGGATCGGCCGTGATGGCGTGCTTGAATTTCTCGCGCTGCTCTGCAGTCGAATGCGGACCGACGAGCATGCCGTAACCTCCCGACTCATTCGCCGCTTTCACGACAAACTTGTCGAGATTCTCGAGGACGTGCTTGCGCTCGGCGTCATCCCAGCACACATAGGTCGGCACGTTGGGGAGAATCGGATCTTCGCCGAGGTAATACTTAATGATCTTCGGAACGTAGGCATAAACGACCTTGTCGTCCGCGATACCTGTCCCCGGCGCATTGGCAAGAGCCACGCGGCCGGCGCGGTAGACGTCCATGATGCCGGCGACACCCAGCATGGAATCCGGCCGGAAGGTGTGCGGATCGAGGAAATCGTCGTCAATCCGGCGATAGATCACGTCCACCCGTTCGAACCCCTTCGTCGTCCGCATCATGACGTAACCGTTCATGACGACAAGGTCGCGGCCCTCGACCAGCTCAATTCCCATGAACTTTGCGAGAAAAGCGTGCTCAAAGTACGCCGAATTGTAGATACCGGGAGTCAGCAGAGCCACCGTCGGAGACGTGATGCCCTGCGGAGCAATGTCCTGAAGGGTCTTCAAAAGATGGCTCGGATAATCTCCGACGGGACGTACGTTACTGTGGTCGAAAATCTTCGGAAACGTCCGCTTCATGATCTCGCGATTCTGCAGAACGTACGAAACACCGGACGGACAACGCAGGTTGTCTTCAAGGACGTAGTACTTTCCGTCCTTGTCGCGGACAAGATCGGTGCCCGTAATATGACACCACGCACCTTGTGGCGGCTTCAATCCGATGCAGGCCTGGCGAAACGACTTCGCCGTGAGGATCAGGTCCGGCGGAATCGCGCCGTCCTTCAGGATCTTCTGCTCGCCGTAGATATCACTTATAAAAATGTTCAACGCATGGACGCGCTGGCGCAGTCCCTGGTCGATTTGAGACCATTCGCCGGCCGTAATGATCCGTGGAATGATGTCGAACGGAAAGATTTTCTCGGTGCCGGCCTGGTCGCCGTAAACATTAAACGTGATACCCATCCGGAACAATGCCTGTTCCGCCGCCTGCTGGTAGCGGCGGAGTTCGGCATCGCCTACGGACGTGATGCGCTCGAACAGCAGACGGGCGTACGACCGGGGACTTCCGTCTCCGTCGAACATTTCGTCATGAAAGCCTTCCGTCGAATATCCTTCAAACAGCATAACTACAGGTTAGTGGAGAATTCGTATTTTAGCGTGAACTGTGTTGAAAACCGGCAGTGGTTCAGAACCGCGACGTTGCGGAGGGGAGCATTCGGATCGACTGTGCTCGGGAAAGATTATCGTTTTCGGGTTCGCGGCAGTCAAGAGTGAACGAACAGCAAATCGGCGCGCCCTGCGTGGCGCACCAAAAAAAAGGGCCGTGGAGATAAATCCACGGGCCGAATCGAGAACCCCGGCAACTCTGCGACCGGTTAGATTCTTCCAGCGTACATTCTGCGTTTTTCGCAGAGAAGTTTTCCGTCAAGCAGCGAGTTTCATATGGGTAATATTGCGCCAACCATGCCAATTAAGCGCTCACTCGTGCCGCAACGCCGTCATCGGATCGATCCGTGCTGCATTTCGCGCCGGCAGATACCCTGCCAACAGGACAGCGGCGACCAACGTCACCACGGCTCCGGCAAGCGCGAGCGGGTCGTTCGGCTGTATTCCGAAAAGGAACGATCGGACGATCCGGGATCCGGCAAGCGACGCCGGGATGCTGATTGCGAGGCCGATGGCAGCCAGGAGCAGGACCTCGCGGACGATCATCCATACCACTCGCTGCCGTTGAGCGCCCAAGGCCATTCGGATTCCGATTTCATTCGTCCGGCGCGCGACGTTATAGGACATGCTGCCATATAACCCGACCGCGGCGATCGTCAGCGCCAGCAATCCAAACAGCGTGCAAAGCCGCGAAAACGTGACTTCCTGGCCGATCGTTTGATCAATTCGAGCGCTCTGCGTTGTCAAACGTCCGATCGGTATCCGGTTATCCGCGCGGCGAACGGTCTCGCGTACGGTGTCGGCATACGCGAGCGGATTTCCGGCGGTGCGGAGTTCATAAACCATCTGCTGGACCGGCCCCCAGACGCCCTGAGCGTATGCCGGGAAAACGGTCGGCGGCACGGCTCTCTTGACTGAACCATAAAGCGTGTCTCCACAGACGCCGACGATTTCCATGTCGCGATGATCGGGACCAAAGCGCATCGAAATATGCCGGCCGATCGGGTTTTGCCCCGCCAGATTGTCCTTTACAAACTTCTCGTTCACCAGGGCTACCAATGGGCGGCCCTGCCGGTCCGTGTCTTCAATAGCGCGACCCAGCAGGATGGGAATCTGCATCGTCGAAAAAAAGTCCGTTCCGGCCGGCAGAATCCGGCAGCAATCCTTCGGCTCGGGTCCGCCGGAGATCTGCACTGGTATCGAGCCCGTGCCGTCGCCAATCAAGGAGCGCCATGAAAGACCCGCGCTCTGTACACCGGGAATAGCAGCCAATTGCGCGCGAAGGTTGTCATAAAAATCGATGATCTCCGGATCATTGTGCCCGGCCTGCCGCGCGTTTACGCTGAAGGTCAGCACGTTGTCGCGATTGAAACCAAGCTGAATGGCCTCGAGACTCGAGAGCGTGCGGAGAAATAATCCGGCTGCAATCAGGATCACCAGGGTCAGTGTTATCTGCAAAACGATCAGCGCCCGGCTCAAGCCGAGGCGCCCGAATGCGCGGCCGCGCACTTCTCCTGTCCGTGTCTTTTTCAAAGCGGGAAAGACGTCTACTCGAGCCAACCGCATCGCTGGAGCCAACCCAAACACTACACCGGACAATAAAGAAAGCAGCGCCACGACACTCAGGACGTGCCAATTCAATTCCGCATGCAGCGTAAAGTCTTCCTGTCCATTCGCCAGAAGCATCGTCAAAAAGCGAATTCCCCAAACGGCAAATGCCACACCCAGCGCGCCGCCGAACCCGGCGAGAAGCAGACTTTCCGTCAACAATTGCCGGATCACCCGCAGACGGCCCGCTCCAATACTCAACCTTACGGCGATTTCGCGTTTTCGAGCGGCCGCCCGTGCGAGCAAGAGGTTGGCTATATTCGCGCACGCGATCGCCAGGATGAGACCGACAAGACTGAGTAAGATATACAACGGCTTCGAGTAGAGGCGCTTGAGCCCGTCGAGTCCGCCGCCACTATCCATCACCAGAAGTGAAGGCAGATCGTCCGGCGGCCCGGCGTTCTCCTTGGTTCTTTGCCATTCAGCAAAGCGAGGCGCGATTGCGGCTTGCGCCTGACTGGCGCGGACTCCCGGCCGGAGTCGCGCCATGATATTGATCCAGTCGTTGTTAGGATCCGCATACCAGCCGGCAACGGGGTGAAAGTTATCGGACTCCAGAAGAAGGTTGCTGTGCATGGGCAGATAAACATCCGGAATCACCTGGGGATCGACACCGAAGAATTGCGGGGGTGCGATTCCAACCAGCGTGAAAGGTTTGTTGTCGATCAGAATCGACTGGCCGACCAGACCTGCCGGATCGCCAAAATGGTTGCGAGCCCAGTTAAATCCGGCGACAGCAACCGGACTTGCGCCGTCCCGATCGTCGTCCGGAAAAAGCATGCGGCCTGCGGCCGGAGCCACGCCGAGTGCGCGGAAGTACTCGCCGGAGACGTATTCTCCGCCGGCAAGAGCGCCATGCCCGCCATACGCAACCGTCAACTGCCCGCTTCCTTGAAAACCAAAAACACTGGAAAACACCGAACTGCTATTGCGAATGATCTCGAAAGCGGGATAGGCAAAAACACCATTGATGAATTCGCCATTGTCGTTGATATAGCTGGAGTCATGACGGTTCGTTCCGTGGAATTGAGGGCTGTGCGTCCGCCAACCGACTTCGGCCAGAGATGCGGGATCGGAAACCGGGAGCGACCGCAGGAGAATCGAATCCATGAAACTGAAAATCGCCGTGTTCGCGCCGATTCCCAATGCCAGTGACAGGACAACCAGTGTGCTGAACGTCTTGTTGGCAGCCATCGTCCGCCAGGCGTACCGGATGTCCTGCAAGAACTGTTCGATGAAAGGCCATGTCCACGCGGCGCGCGCATCTTCCTTGACTAATGCGTCATTGCCGAAGTCCCGCCGCGCCTTCAGCCGAGCCTCGTCTGCCGAAAGACCGCCGTCGCGGTTCTCTACGGTTTCCTCGTCCAGGTGAAACTGCAACTCTTCCTCTAATTCGCTCTCTTTGCGCGACTGGCTGAACAAGTTCGCTAATTTGCGGAAGAATGCCGTCATCTTCCCTCCTAGTCTGCGGGATCCAGCACGAGCCGCATCGCCCGGACCAGCGATTCCCACTTCGACTGTTCGGCAGCGAGTTCCTTCCGGCCTCGCGCCGTGAGCTTGTAATACCGGGCGCGTTTGCCCTTCTCCGAGAGTTCCCAGGAAGCCGAGATCCAACCCTTGGCTTCCAGCCGGTGAAGCGCCGGATAGAGCGAGCCGCTTTCCACCTGCAGCATGTCTTCGGATGTCCGCTGGATGTGCTTTGCGATTGCATGTCCGTGATTCGGGCCCGGCAGCAGAGTGCGTAGTATCAGCAATTCAAGCGTGCCCTGTAAAAGATCGACGCGTGGAGTATCCTTCGTCATTGTGTAAGCAGTCTACTCAATATTGCGTAGTCTGTCTACTATGGAATCGGTCAGCACAGGCGCAGCAGCGGGATGGGCCCATAGCCGGATCAGGTCCGGGAACGTAGGGGGGTGCGTTAAGCGCGGGCCTGACAAATAATGCGCTCGGCCGAGCTAGTGCAAAGAGAACGGCCTGCGAGGAAAGGTCCGCCCCCTTTCGGGCTCGTTTGATTCAAATCCCGACAACAACGACGGTCGGAAAGTGGCGGCTGAGGCGTTCCAGGTCAGCTGTATCCGCGGTGTAAACAACACCGCCACCGCGCAACGCGGCCGATGCCATGACAACGGCGTCCGCCAGAGTCGAGCCCTTTACGCGGCCAAGGGCCTCGCCGGCAGCCCGGCACAATGTCGGCGGCATGTCTTCAACCATAACGGCCGCAAGAAGTTCCTCACGAACATCTGTCTTCCCGCGCCACCATTCCGTATAAACCACCGCAGGCACCACGGGAAGAAACCCGCGCCGGACGATATGCCGGAAAATCTGCATCGGGCGCTGCTTGCGGCGCTCCAGTGCAACGAGCATCCCGGTGTCGAATGTAAACGTCACGACCGGCCGCGACGCCCTTTCCTTTCGCGATGCCCGCCGCGCCACTCGGCCTCGATGGCCGCAATATCTTCCTCTGTCACCGGCGGGACACCGTACTTCTCGAAGAAAGCTTCCGCGGCGGCGAATTTCGCCTCTCGAGCGGCAATCTCTGCCAGGAAAGCCGAAACGTTCCCGCGATGTCTTCGCAAAGAGAGCGCTTTGAGGTTGGCGATTGTGGCGTCGTCAAGCGAAAAGCTCGTCGTCCTTGTTTTCCCTGCGCGCATAAAGGAAGTGTAGCACAGTAATGGCAATGCATTAGAAGCTGCGGAATTCGCGCCTGCTGAACGTAGGAGATTCAAGCCTTCGGCGAGTAGTACGAACGCCTGCGGAGCCCTTGGCCGATCCGTGGATGGGCCCGATGGACGGGTCACGGCTTCGGAGTCTCGGTTTCCGGCCTGAGGTTCCGTTGCGCGCCGGTGAAGCGGATTCGGTTCACGACGGAGTGCTGCGATGAGCCAAGTCCTACCCAGGCAGTCAAAACTGGCGCTGCGCGCGCCATGCGTGGCGCACCAAAAAAAAGGCCCGTGGATATAAATCCACGGGCCGAATCGAAACCCCCGGCAACTCTGCGACCGGTTAGGCGCAGATAAACGTCGTCGGAGTGCTCCAATCATTGAATCCCAACTTACCCAACGCGTGAACCTGGAACTGGTACGTTCCAGCCGGCGTCAAGCCAGTCAGGATGAGTTTGCGAGGGCTGATCAGCGTGAGCGTGGTCCAGGGACCCGGCGCTCCGCCGTTCGCCACCAGGGCATAACGGAGTTCGTAAGCGATTGCTCCACTCAGAGCAGCAATCTTTACGGCAATCTCTCCGCTATTTGGACCGCGATCGATCCATTGGAAGCTCGAATCTGCCAGCGGCTGCGGCGCAGTCTTAGTTCTGACAACTGCGATGAAACCACTGGTATTGAAGATTGCGGCATCGTCGTTGCACGCGCTCTCGGCGAAATGTCCGAGAAGCGTATACATCTTGATCACCGCGACACGCTGCTTGTCCTTCGCGCTGATGGCCTTCTTGCCTCCATCTTGCGCATCGGTCAACAACGTGCCGAAGCTATCCACTCCCTGCTCGTAAGCCGCCATATCTACTGACGGGTTCGGATATGCCGGGTTATTCTTCATACCCTTCAGCACAGCATTGAACTGCGTGAGGGCATCCGAATCCGACACATCGTTAAACGCCAGCTTGGCCTTGATCTTGTTGGCAGTCGAATGTGCATTTCTCATGTTTCCTTCCTCCTTTCTTAGATTTGCTAATTCCAGCCGCGCCAATAAAGGTCGAGAGACATGCGGCCGGATTCCCTGTCTCTCACCCTTTGGAACATTGGTACAAAAACGGCCTCAACGAACAGCAATTTCTGCACCTTTCTTCCAAGAGGGTCGGTTATCTGTCATTAATCCTTCTATCTCTTTTTCTATAGGAGAAAGAAAGAAGGAGAGAGAGGCTGAAGAAACAATATGCGAGTGGCCGTCACGGCTGTCAGCCGCGTCACGGTGCGCCGCACGGAGGTGGCTTAGTACTTCACAACCCATTCCGGAGCTTCGGGCTCTAAGGAACCATTCACTTTGACGCCCAGTTCACGAGCCCACCTGTAGCCCCACATCCAGCCGTACTGGATTGCGAGCGTGTCAGGCGTCCTATACGCAGGATCGGAGAGCGCGCCGGTTAGTGAGACGAAGCGATACTTCTTCTCTTCAAAAATCCGTAATACCTGTTCGATGAGGTCCGCATTCAGGCGGTTGACGTGCAGCAGCATGACCTGTGGAATCTCGCGGCCGAATACCTGCCGATGCAATCCGGCATAATAGTCAACTTCCGTCGCAGTGTATTCGAGGTAGGCCCCACGAAGCCGTGCGGCAGATGCCGCGTCCTTATTCGCGAGCATCTTCATATAGGCCGCGTTGAACAGGTAGTCCTCATTATCAATGGTGCATACGGCAAGCGTGTAGCCGCGAGCCGCGAGAAAGGCCGACATCGCGTCGTGCTTTTCCTGTGTGTCACCAGTGTGATTCTCCGGAAACCGGAAATAGCGGGGCCGGTGGCCCAGCGCCTCAATAATGGCGGATTCGCCCCCGATCACTTCCTGTTTGAACTGTTCAACAGTAAGGTCATTGAAGTCCGCATGGGAGAACGTGTGGTTGCCGAGATCGTAGCCTCGGCGGACCCACTCCTTCAACAGTACTGGCCCGCTGAGGGCATGCAATCGCTGTTCAATGAGGAATCCAGTCGCAGGCGCGTTATGCCGACCCAGTGCCTCTAAGATAGCCTGATTGAAAGACGCCACTTCCGCTCGATCCATTGTGCCCGCGGCCGGAAGATCATCAAATGTGAGTGCGACAGTGCGCTGCTGCGCTTCACTGGCAATTGGTAAGAGTATGATGAAGAGGACAATCAGCCGAGACATGGTCTCCATTGTAAACGCTCTCACGTAGCCGTCATTGCGTACAGACCGGATGATCCATCACCCGGCCCCCTCATGACACCCCCTCTTTAGGCTACAGGTTTTGGGGACAGCAGCAATATACGCGCCTGCTGCACGGCGGGCCACGTAGCAGGAGTGCTTTTTACTTCCCACCAGCCTACGGCTGGCGTCACACTCATGGGCAGTATTCCGTGGAGCACAACATGAGATGGATTGCGGCGATACTCGTATTTTTAATGGCTGCCACAGCGGCAGTGGCACAGATACCAGCGGAGCAGAAGCCGAAGTTTGAGGTGGCTTCGATCAAGCCGAATACGTCGGGAATCGGAAGTGTTGCCCTGGACGCCAGCAAGGGAAGGTTTCTGGCGTCGAACATGACCATTAGAACTCTTCTCCGGTACGCATTTGACCGTCAGTTGCCGGAGGACGATCGGGGCAGAGGCTCGGTGCTGTTTTCCAGCAAAGCGGGTATCCAGGTCGTCGGTGGTCCCGGCTGGATCACAAGCGATCGCTTTGATGTGGAAGGAAAACCGTCGGTCGGTGATGTAATCAAGCAGCCGGAGATGCAGTTGATGGTGCAGTCGCTTCTGGACGACCGCTTCCAGCTCAAAGCACATTACGAAAGCCGCGAGGTGCCCGTCTATCATCTTGTCCTTGTAAAAGAGGGCAAGATGAGGCGTTCGGAAGATCAAACTTCCGGTCCAGCGATGAAAAACACACGATCGGCGGTATTCCGTTACGACGAGGCGGTTCAACCATCGCCACCCTGGGCAAACCCGAGGCGGGGCGCACGCCATTGCTTCACATGGTCGGGAATGCCATCCCGATGTCCGCCGTCGTCCAAATGATCCAGGGTTGGGCGGATCGGCCTGTCATTGATCAGACAAATCTGAAGGGGCTCTTTGATGTCGAAGCTCAATTCAGTCCTGCTGCGGTGTCGGCGACTGATGCAGATCCAGCAGGCCCTGCGATTTTCACTGCCATCCAGCAAGACCTTGGCCTGAAGTTGGAATCCGCCAAAGGTTCTGCGGAGATTCTTGTGATTGACTCCGTCCAGCGCCCAACGGAGAACTGAACATGCGCCTCACACGAATCCTGCTTGCAACAGCAATTGCTCTTCTGGCGCTGTGCCTGCAATACGCAGGTGCGCAATCCGCCCGACCGCAGTTCGAGGTGGCTTCGGTGAAAGCGGGCCGAGCGGGTCAGCCATTTAGCGTAGGTCCCGTTGCTGGTAGGTTTTCTGCGACAAGCACGCCGTTGAGAGTTCTGATACAGCGGGCCTACGCGCCGCCCAACGGACGATCACTGCTGCGAAGCCAGATCATTGGTGGACCCGCGTGGATCGACAGCGACATCTTCGATATTGATGCCAAGGCGGAGGGGGACAGCCGACCAACACCAGATCAGATGTGGCAGATGGTTCAGCCGCTCCTGGAAGATAGGTTTCAATTAAAGGTTCACCACGAGATGCGGGACCTGCCTCTCTATTACCTCGTTGTCGCGAAGAGTGGAAAACTGAAGCTGTCTCCGGATCAGACGCCTGTCGATCCTGCTGCGCCACGGATCTACGACCCAGCGGCTTCCGGCCCGCCAAGAGGTGCGTTCAGAATGATCGGCAAACCTTCACCAACGGCGATAACACTAGTCATGACCGGGAACGCAGTCCGCATGGACGCACTGATGAACATGTTGCAGCAATACCTGGACCGCCCGCTGATCGACAGGACAGCACGCTCCAGGCTGTACGATGTCGAGCTTCAATTCGACATAACATCAGGACCTCCGGTAGGCGGTGCAGGTAATGCTCCTGCTGCCCAGGAGCCAGGTATCGGCAGTATCTTCACGGCTGTGCAAGAACAACTCGGCCTCAAGCTCGAAAGCGCCAAGGGGCCGGTGGACGTGCTGGTGATTGATGGTGTCAGCAAGCCGACGGAGAACTGATGCGCCACGCGCTCACAACTTCGACCCTTATCCTGTGCCTGCTATCGCTCACGGTTATTGCGGTGGCGCAGAACCAGCCGTTGAAGTTTGAGGTGGCTTTGGTGAAAGTCGCCAATCCTCGGTCTGGAATCGACATGCGGACCTTTCCAGGTGGCAGGTTGCTCGCCACGAATTGCACTTTGAAGCAACTCATCATGGGCGCTTATGGTCTGAAGGAGCAGTATCAAGTAGTAGGAGGCCCCACCTGGGTAGATGTGGACCGCTTTGAAGTCGAAGGCAAGGCCGCTGAAGATTTGACCAATGATCCAGATCGCGTCATTGCTCTGGGGCGGGAAGCTCCGCGCAAGTTGACGTTGATGCTGCAAACCCTGCTGGCAGTACGCTTCAAGCTCAGCGCTCATCAGGAGACGAGGCAGAACACCGCGTATCGCTTAGTGGTTGCGAAGAGCGGCCCCAAACTGTTGCCGACGACAGATTCCACTCAGGAGCCATTCATCGGTGTGGAACGAGAAGGTCCCGTCACCCGGCCTGCCACGGGTTTAGCGATGTTCGGCAAAAATGCTTCGATGACACTGTTAGCCGAACGGCTCGCGCGGTCTTTAGTGGGTCCCGTCATCAACGAAACTGGACTCAAAGGGAACTTTGATTTTCGCTTTGAGTATGCCGCAGATGAAACCCAGCAGGATCAAGGTCCGTCGATATTCACCGCCATTCAACAATTAGGGCTGAACCTTGAAGCGGCAAAAGGTCCAGTGGACATTCTTGTGATCGATCACGCGGAGAAGCCGGACGCGAATTAATTCGCATGTTCGTCACGCGAAGTTGGCTTGTGGAGGCTTATCGGGACGGGAAGTAAAGAAGCCCGCTACGCACAAAGTGCCGATGACAGCAGGGATCTCGGTCAGAAAGCTGCTATTCAAGAGCATCAGAAGAGCCTGCAACGCAGCAAATGAAAGGACCGTTACTCTTTCATTGGACGGATGTACCCTGGCGACAATCCCTGCGCTGGTTGCCCGCCCGATGCAGATAACTGCTGCAAACATCGTATGGGACCGATGATATTTTCGTAGAAGAGAAAGCGGCATTGGTATTGTCCGGTGATGGCTATGAATTGGGCACTCTTCAGCATGGTGGTCATAGCGCTCGTAACGCATCCAGCCGATTTCACAATCATCGATGCGGCGCGCGGGCAAAAGCCATTGTCCGCTCTCATCCGACAGCTCGCGGATAAGCGCGTGGTGTTCATCGGCGAAAATCACGAGCGTTACGACAACCATCTCGATCAACTGAAAATCATTCGCGGGCTGCAGACGCAAGCGCCGGATCGCTGGGTGATCGGAGTGGAGTACGTTCAACGACGCTTTCAACCTTTTCTGGACGAATATATCAACAGGGCGATCAGTGAAGATGAGTTCTTGCGGCGAACCGAATACTTCGATCGATGGGGATACGACTATCGGTTGTATCGCCCGATTTTCCGCTTTGCGAGAGATCACCACATACCTGTCATCGCATTGAATGCCGAACGTGAATTGACGGATGAAGTAGACAAGGATGGTCTGAAAGCTTTGCCTCCAGCCGATCGTGCGCGATTACCGGAGATCGGAAGCGCGAACGCTGCTTACCGCGAGCGATTGCGTAAAGTTTTCGATGAGCATCCGGACACCGGCGATTTCGAGCGCTTTGTTGAAGTGCAGCTGGTCTGGGATGAGACGATGGCGGACACCGCCGCAAACTATCTCGCAGCGCATCCGGACAAATCGATGATCGTTCTGGCAGGAGAAGGACACATCGCTTTCGGCTCCGGCATTCCGGATCGGATCCGGCGCAGACTGCCGGGCATCGCCACAGCTATTCTTCTGCCTGCGGATAAGCCTGACGAGGACTTGGAAGGCGCTGACTACCTGCTTGTTTCGCAGATGCAGACCCTGCCGCCTTCCGGAAAAATGGGTATCACGCTGGATACAACCGGCCCACTCCGCGTAAAAACCGTCGCGCCGGGAAGTGCAGCGGCTCGGGCCGGATTGCAGTCTGGCGACCGCATCGATGCCATTGACAGCCGGCCCGTGCACTCCCTGACCGACTTTCGTCTGGCATTACTCGAGAAGAAACCGGGCCAGCGTGTAAAACTGGGCCTCCAGCGTGGAACGGTTCAACTTACCCTGCAACGGTAGCTGTGAAATGGGTGAGGTACGGCGGGAATAGCCCGGCGGACGGCTTCATTGTATATGTGAGGGGCGTAATGCCCCGCGATCGCGACTCCGGACAAGCCGGACCATGCCCGATGCGATGCCCAGATGGTCAGCCAGCCGCCGGACCTGAATGGGCCCTGCGCCGAGACATTCTCCTATGTGGAATTCGAAATTCTCGGCGAGATTAGCAACATTGAAAAGATCGCCGTCAAAACGTCGATTCGGGACCTGCCTCGGCTGCGAAAGATGTACGGCAAAGGTCGTTGGCGCAAATTGAAAGGCACGGCACACATTTAACTTCCGAATGGAAAGATTAGAATGGCTGAAGTGCACTGCTACGAGGCCCATGGCATAGGCAGAAGAGAAATCCGATGGAAACGTTACCTTGATTAAAGTCATGAAGAAAAGCAATGGCAACGAAAGACAGTTTGTGATCTGTATCGACAATTCCGGATATCCCGCCTCGCTCGAGCTTCACAAAGTTTACGCTGTGTTGCCCGATGAACGAGCGGCGGCGGATGATTTCCTTCGAGTTGTCGATGAGAGTGGAGAGGATTATCTATATTCCGCGAAACGCTTCGCCTCGGTCGAACTACCACAACAGGTGAAGAAATCATGGGTTCGACGGGTTCGGGAGTCCACAATATTGGCTGACAAAACGTTGCAGCCGACGAGTCGCATTGGGCGTAAGTCCAAAACGCAAAAAAATCCTCGCGCGGCTCGCGGCTGAACGTTAGGCCGTTATACGGACAATCGCATCGCATGGTAAACCGGCCATGACCGTGACAATCTGACAATTGCCGTCGAGAAGTCCGGACTTCGCACCGTAAACCTGCTCCAGGCGCAACGCATTACAGGAATCTGGCTTCCCCGCCAATTCGTTCCATGTTTTTGGCGGGAAGCTGGCTGCCCCACAAGTTCATTCCATGTTTTTGAAAAAAAGCCGGCTTCCCCGTAAATTCGTTCCATGTTTTTTCCAAAAAGCCGGCTTGCTTGCAATTTAGTCCCATGTAAAATGCAAACACCTTGGATAACGACTACATCGAGCGACAAAAGAAGCTGGAAGCGGATTCGGTTCACGACGGAGCGCTGCGATGGGCCAAGTCCTACCCCTACCACCAGGCGACGGATACCCAGCCGATCCGCTATCTGTTGGAACATAGTCAGAAAGCGCTGTCGGACGCGATTCGTGCCCAGCAACTCGAGTTCAAGAGCCCGGGACGGAAGAAACTGCCGGCTATTGGATAGGCCTATCAGCGCTCAATCCCGACCCGTTGGCTCTGATCACTCTTGGCACGATGTTCAACTGCATCAGCCGATGGGAATTTAATGAAGGGACGGCGCCGGGCCTTGGTTGGGTTTCAGGCGAAGTCGGCGGGCGTTGCCAGCTTGAACGAAAGTATGACTGCGAGCAAAAGCGCGAGATCGATCTGGCCGAGGAATTGCTGGCGCGGAATCGCAGCGGGCATGCCCGGCAGCGCGCTAAGGAGGCGGCACAAAACGTCGACGATCCGAACTATTGGAAGGAGAATCGCCTCGCGATTCACCTCGGAAAAGAACTGATCTACCTGGCCGTTCGCCACGCGCAATTGGACGGCGCCCCAATCTTCCAGTTGGTTACCGTACGGGAGAGCAGCACCCAGAAGACGCCAAGAACGCTCGCGCTTACCGACAAAGCCAGCGACTGGATCGCCGAGCACCAGCCGGACCTGCAGTCCTTGCTCACTCCGGTTCACCGGCCGATGATTGTTCAGCCGAAACCGTGGACGTCGTTTTCCGATGGCGGCTACCTTGTGACTCGACTCCCGCTGACGAAGCGTGAACCGAATAAACGAACGCAGCGGCAGCTGAAAGAGGCCGACCTGACGCCAGTCTTCTCGGCCGTCAATGCCATGCAGAATACGGCGTTCCGGATCAATGATCCGATCCGCCTCGACATGAATGAAGGCTGGGATACCAAGGGTCCGTTTTTCGGGTTGGAAAAACTTCGCCGCGGGGAACTCCCGCCGCGGCTGCCCGACGACGCCGATCCGGACCAGTTCGACGACAGCATGCGCGAGCGCTCGGACGTCCACCATGTGAACCACCGGATTAAAGGCGCGCAGCAGGTCATCGCATCCCGCTTAGCCATGGCGGAACAGTTCCGCGAGTACCCGCGCATCTATTATCCGCATGGACGGCACGTGTAACGGCTATCAGCACCTCAGTGCCATGGGCCGCGATCCGATTGGCGGCCGGGCAACGAACCTGGTGCCGGGAATGAAACCCCAAGATATTTATCGGGATGTTGCCGAGGCCGCCGGTTGGCTTATCGCCGAGGCCGCCGCGGATCCCCGCTCAGCCCATCACTTCTGGGCGCGGCAACTGCTTGGGAAAATCGATCGCGAGGTCGCCAAGGATGCGACGATGACCAAACCTTACGGTGCCAGGCGCGGCACGATCTACAAGAAACTGCTCCAGACCGAGGCCATCAAGAGCTGCATCAATCCACCCGAGTGCGCCCGTTATCTGGCTAAAGTATTGGATGAAAGCATTCCCAAGGTCGCCATCGAAGCGGGGAAGATTATGACCTGGATGCGGCAGGTCGCTTCCATTATCGGCAAGGCGAACCGGCCCATGGCGTGGACCACACCAACTGATTTTTATGTCGCTCATGGCCCGCGGGAGCCGAAAAAAATCCGAGTCACGACATCCGATTGCACCCTCACCCTGTTTGCAACTGATGAAAAGCGGAAGATCGACTTGCGGAAGCTGGTGGACGGCATCGTCGCTCACTTCGTCCATTCCATGGACGCGGCGCACATGATGCTGACGACCCATCGGCTGGTCGCCGAAGGTCTCTGTCATTTCGCGATGGTCCACGACAGCTTTGGCGTCCATGCCTGCGACGTCGACCTGCTCCATCGCGTTCTGCGCGAGGAATTCGTTCGCATCTATTCTCAACCCATCCTGCAGAAGTTTCTGGACGAACAGAGGCAAGCCCATCCCGACCTGGATTTCCCGGAACCTCCCAGCCCCGGAGACCTCGATATCCGCCAGGTCCTCGACTCCCCTTATTTCTTTGCGTAAGAAACTTCGATTTCTTAAGCAGGACAAGGATTTACACCCTTTTACAACGCCGCACTAGACCGTTCGCTCACTGCTGGAGTCCAATTAGTTATGCGTCCACTCATCGCCCGCCTGACACCTTACCTGGATCCCGGATCGGGCATGTTTTTGTGGCAAATTCTGCTTTCGGTCTCGGCCGGTCTTTTCTTCCGCTGCCTGCACGGCTCTAAGCGGCTTTTCTCACGAATCCGCGGTGTGTCCAGTTGATCCAGAGGATTCGAAGGGCAGCAACCGCCGGAATCGATAAGAAGATCCCAATGACCCCGCCCAGTTCGCCGCCGACCAGAATTGCAAAAATAGACAGCAATGGATGCAGGTCCAACCCCTTGCCCATCACGCGCGGCGTGTTGACGTAGTCCTGAATCCCGCGCCAGACGATCCAGAATCCGGCCAGAACCAGCCAATGGGAATAGCCTGTCAGGAACGCAATTCCCATGAGTATCCCCAGGGCCATCAGCGGCCCGGCGATCGGAATGAACTCCAGCACACCGGCGATGGCCGCTACGGCAAAGGCGTACGGAACGCGCGCAATCAGCAGAAACACGCCGTAGGCGACGAACGCGAAAAACACCAGGAGCAGCTGCGCGCGGATGTATTGCCCGAGCATCGAGTCCAGGTCGGAGAGAATACTTGCGAGAAACTTGCGGCGGTGCGATGCGCCGAGCAACTGGACGACCGACGCTCCCAGCTTCGAGCGGTCTTTCAGGAAGAAAACCGCCAGCACCGGCACCAGCAGTATCCAGGCGAGATTCGACGCCGCCTGTGCAACGTAGTCCGTGACGCCGCCGGCATACCGCGCGATATCGTTCTGGTGCGTCGCAAGCCAGTTCTGGATCCGGGCTTCCGTGGCGCGGCTCCATCCCTGCTCGCTGCCCACCTGCCACGCAATGCTTCCGGACTTTACCTTCTCCAGCAGAGACGGCAGCCGCGCGCCCTGATGAATGACGCGCGGACCGACGGTCAACCCGAATACCAGAAGTCCCACGGCCATCGCGAGATACGTGACGGCCACTGCCTTGCCGCGGGATAAATGCAGCCACTCTTCGAAGCGGCCGACGACGGGCTCCAGCAGGTGGGCAAAGAAGATCGCAAAGATAAATGCCATCACCGGCCGGCGCGCCGCCCATATCAGCGCGATGACGCCGACAGTTACGGCAATCGTCAGGAGTACCGAAAGCGTCCGCCGGTCGAGGAATCCCATAGGCCCTGGAAATTCAGGTGCACCTTTGTGGCCAACGCTTCTGAGCAAAGAGCGGGAAGGAACCATTGCACCATTGCATCATTGGAAGTTTTTGCAGTTCTAAATTTGAAATGCAGAAACGTCTGATGATGCAATGGTGCGATGATTCCTTTCCGAGGCGCTAATTCACGGTTTCTGCAGAGTAACGGGCAATCAGCCCTGTCCGGACGCTGTGCCGGTAAACCCGTGCGAATATCCAGCAGGCCGCAACCACGTCCACCACCGCCAGCGCCACGCCGATACCCAAGCCACTTTCAGACAATGGGTTGTGGGCCACAATGGCCCGGACATTCTCGAAGACGTAGGCCGGCGGCAGCGCCCTGCAGATGTACTGCATCCATCGCGGCAGTATCGCGATCGGGTAGAACACACCCGCAAGCGGGGAGACCAGCGCCGGAATCGGCCAGATGAACCACTCCGACGCGGGCCCGAATCTCAAAACCGTGGCGGCGCCCAGGATCCCAAGCGCAATTCCGAACAAAAACAGCACGAGAAGGAACGGCACCAGGGCGATTCCATAAGCCAGAAACGACAAACCGAAGATCGAACTCGCGAGCACAATCATCACGATCAGACCGATGGTGCTCGTGCCGATGCTGGAGATTACCAGACCGCCGACGTATTCGGAGATCGACAGGGGCGTTGCGAAGATGTTCAGGAAATTCCGCGACCACACATCTTCCATGAATGCCATCGTGACGCCATGCATCACGCGGGTGAAGAAGTCCCAGAGCAGAACGGCGCCGAGAAATATCGGCACAAAGTCCATCTTGGCCGCGCTGACCGCATTGAGATACTTGGTGATGAATCCCCAGAGCACCATGTCGATCGCAACCCATGCAAACAGGGGCAGCACACGGGCGGGGCTTCCGCTGACGAGGTACAAGTGACGGATCACGATTGCGGAGGTCCGGTTCAGGTTCATTCGCGCGCCACTGCGATAAAAAGCTCTTCGAGAGTTTCCATGCCGTGCGCTTTCGGAAGTGTCCGGGGATCGCCTTCGAGCAGAATTTTGCCGCGCGCGAGAAACAGCACGCGGTCGCACACATCCTCGACCTCATACATGTTGTGCGAGGTCCAGAGGACGCCGCACGCGCCCTTGTCCGCCATGTTCCGGATCTTCTGCCGGATCTCCTGCGCCGTGGCGGGGTCCAGGGAAGCCGTCGGCTCGTCGAGCAGCAGAAGGTGCGGATCGTTCAGCATGGCTTTTGCGAGACACAACCGCGTTTGCTCTCCCGACGAAAGGACGCCTGCTTTCGTGTCGCGGAACCGCTCCAGTTCGAATTGATGAAGCAGCGTTTCGATTCGCGGCCGAAGATCCTCGACGTCATAGATGAGCCCGAAAACGCGCAGGTTCTGATAAACGGAAAGATTGCCGGGCAGCGGCGCATAGACGGCCGCGAAATTGGTGCGTTGAAGCGCCTTCGAACGTTGCTTCGCGACGTCGATGCCTTCGATGAGGATCGAACCGGACGTCGGCTCCAGGACGCCGAGAATCATGTTGATCGTTGTGGTCTTGCCGGCGCCGTTCGGACCGAGCAGCCCGACGATCTCATTGCGCGCAACGTGAAAGGAAACGTTCTTCACTGCAACAGTCTCGCCGTACTGTTTGCCCAGGCTCTCGACAGCAAGAACGTTCGCCACGGCTAACTGCTTTCTTCGGTTTTTGTGGCGTGTTCTTCTCCCCAGCGGCCGGCCGTATCCAAATGAAGGCCGAATTGATCGAGAGCCCGCATGACCGTATGGTTGATCACATCATCAAGCGATTGCGGATTCGTGTAAAAGGCGGGCATCGGCGGCATGATGACCACGCCCATTCGCGAGAGCTTCAACATGTTTTCGAGATGGATGTCGCTCAGCGGCGTTTCGCGCACCATCAGCACCAGTTTGCGCCGCTCTTTCAGAACCACATCGGCGGCACGGTGAATCAAGTTGTCGCCATGACCGTGGGCGATCGCCGCCAGCGTTCGCACGCTGCAGGGCGCAATAAGCATGCCGTCGGTTAAAAACGAGCCGCTCGAAATCGCCGCGCCCTGATCCGCTTCGCCGTAAGCGCGCGTAGCCAGCGACTTCACATATTCAGTGGTGTGCGGCGTCTCATGAAGCAGGGTCCGGGCGCCCCATTTGCTGAGCACGAGGTGCGTTTCGCTACCCGCATCCCGCAATATCTGAAGAGCCCGGACTCCAAACACGGTGCCCGTTGCACCCGTGATTCCGATGATCAATCGCATTCCAGCATTGTAGCCGACAAATCCGCGATGCGGGCGTGCAGGCAAGCCGCGGAGCGGCTCAATATGTACCGCGCCTGCAACGATTTTTTGAATGTTTGCTCCCCTTTTTTACGTCTTCTTCTTATAGAGGAGGTACAAAGACGAATATGGGCTTAAACGCCGCAACCCCGAAGATCGATGAGCCGGCAAATATCAGAAGGGTTTTACGGATCGCCAGGAATGCCGCCCTTTTCCGCTCGATGTCCCGCAGCGTGCTGTCGGACCTTGTGGGACGCTCCCGGCATGTCTTTTATGACGCCGGAGATATCATCGTGAATCAGG
Source organism: Terriglobia bacterium (assembly GCA_036496425.1). Taxonomy (NCBI): domain Bacteria; kingdom Pseudomonadati; phylum Acidobacteriota; class Terriglobia; species Terriglobia bacterium. The sequence continues at coordinate 20,699 of DASXLG010000379.1, forward strand.
GTGACGACGACTCGTGCGTCTATCTTGTGCTTGCCGGCCGCGTCCGCGTGTTCCACCGGCAGCAAGGCCCGGCCGGCGACGCCATCGCCGAGCTCGACCCCGGCGAAATATTCGGCGAGCTCGCAATCCTGGAGACTCAGCTGCGATCGGCTACAGTTCTTACCATCGAACCGACCAGCTGCCTGAGAGTATACCGGCCTTCCTCGCCGCTCTGAATCAATCTCTGTAGGTTTTTCAGCCTGTTCAATCGGCTAAACTTCCTTCTATGCAGCCGCTGTACGCCGCCGCCGGTCTCCATCAGGAGGAATATTTCGCTTTTCTCGACTCATCCCGCAGCGGTGGAAACCAGGGACGTTACTCGATTCTCGCGCGGCGGCCAAGAGACGTGGTGCGCACAAAAGGCGAGAATCCGTTTCCGGCGATCGACCGGCTTCTGAAGGCCGGCGCCAGAGGCGGCGTCATCGGTTACTTCAGCTACGATTTGTTTCGCTTTCTCGAACAATATAAAAACCTGGAAGCGGTCGATGATCTGGGACTGCCGGACTGCTGTCTGATGGCTTACGACGAGGTTCTCGTATTCGATCATCAGACGCAGCAATGGAACCGGGAAATACCGCACCTCAGCCGCCCCGCGAATGGGCAGTGCACCGTTGGCAAGCCCGAGCAGAACATGACGAAAGAACGGTATCTCGCCAACGTCAAACGGGCTCTTGAATACATTGCTGCCGGGGAAATCTATCAGGTCAACCTGTCGCAACGGTTTTCACGCCCGTTCAGCGGATCGCCGTTCACGATGTTTTCGTTGTTACGGCATATGAGCCCGTCGTTTTACGGAGCGTATCTGAATTGCGGCGATCATGCCGTGATCAGCTCCTCGCCGGAATTGTTCCTGAAGAAGACGGGGAAAACCATCGAGACCCGGCCGATCAAAGGTACGCAGGCGCGAGGGCGAAACCCCGAAGAAGACAGGGCGATGCGGGAGGAGTTGCTGCAGAGCGCAAAAGAGTCCGCCGAATTGACGATGGTCGTGGACCTGGAGAGAAACGATCTCGGACGGATCTGCGAGTATGGCAGTGTCGAAGTCGCCGAGCATCGCTACATCGATGAATTGCCCACGCTATTTCATACCGTGTCTACCGTGCGGGGACGCCTCCGGTCTGACGTCAGCGCGGTCGATATTCTGCGCGCCACGTTTCCCGGTGGGTCGATTTCAGGATGCCCGAAGATCCGGGCAATCGAGGTGATCGACGAACTGGAGCCGACAAGAAGACATGTCTATACGGGAGCGATCGGATACTTCGCGCCGGACGGCGATTTCACGCTGAATGTGGCGATACGCACAATGGTGGTGGCCGCCGGACGGCTGCATTATCAGGTTGGCGGAGGAATAGTGGCGGACTCGAATCCGGAACGGGAGTATCAGGAGACGCTGGACAAGGCCGCCGCGATGGAAAAGGCGATCGAGACGGCGGGGTGAAGAAGAATTCATTTCCAACGCGGCCTTCAGCATTCAGCGGCAGAAATGAACTGGCCTTTCGCCTGTTCCATTTTGGTCCGGCACCGGCGGAGCATCGTCAGGCGGCGGCCTGAAAGCAGTAAGCAACAATCTCCGCCCGGTTGTGGCTAAATCCCTCGCCCTATAGCGGTGACTGGCCGTTCGAATCGACCGGTGAAAGAATGAATGTACCGCCGGCCGGAATCGAATAGGTAAACGTGCTTCGCGTATCGCCGTTCAAATTCGCAGGCAGCGGATTCCCCGACTGATCGAACAGATCGATCCTGCCCACAAGCGTCGCACTCGTGTTGTTTACGAGCGCAATCATCGTGGCCCATCCGCCGGCGATGGCAAATTGGGGAATGATCACAGATGTTGCTCCGCCGATCGTCCCGGCAGCGGGAGAATTCGGATCGGATCCGGCGGTAAGTGTGACAGACGGAACTCCGGGTAGCGGAGCAGTTACTGCTACGGGCAGAGTACTGAATGCACCGCCGTCAAACCGCAAACCGACGACCGCAAACGGCGAAGAACTTTGCATTCTGAGGCTGCCACGCATGCCGCTGGAAATCACGTCCGTGCTGAAAAGATCGCTTACGAACTTTGCCGTCTGCTGATGAGCCGGTATCGTGATGTTGGTGGGACTGCCGACGACGAGTCCAGTCTCGTCCCGAAGCGTCAGAGTCACTGCGATCCCGACGCTGCCTGGGTTGGAAATGGCCACACCAATATTGCGGCTGATGCTGGGGATCACCTCGACGAACATCGAAGCGTCCGTAGCCATCGGATTCGGGACCAGGCCGGCCTGTGCCAGGACTAAACCCTGGCTGACGGTGCCGTATGTAAATGTCACGCTAGGCGAATCGGATCCTGCGGCGGGTGTAACGATGACATATCCGGACTGGATCTGGCCCGATTCAACATTAGTAGTTTGCGGAACAGTCGACGGCACTCGTGTTGTGGCAAAGGACACCACCTTGCCGGTCACCGTTCCCGTGGAATTCTGGGCGACGGCGCGGTAGTAGTACTGCGTGCCGGGTTGAAGCGACGACAACGAAAACGAATAATTCGCCGGACTGTTTCCGCTGAATTGCTGCGCCGGCGTTTTATTAGGCAACGGAGTCGTCGTCCCCCACTCGAACCACGCCGTGGATGCGGTACCGGCAGGGTTTACCGTTCCGTTCAATTCGGCCGAAGCGGACGATACGGTGTCCGCGTTGAGCGTGGTTACCGTAAGCGTGGCGGATGTACTCGAAGCCGTCTGAAAACTCTTGATGTCCGACCGGATAAGATTGACGCTCGACGTTCCGGCCACTGCGCGAAAGTAGTAAGTCGTGTTCGGTTGAAGGTTCGCCAGCGCTTGTGAGAGTGTAATGTCGTTCCCGGATAGAAACGTTTGCGGCGCCGTCTGACTGCCGAGGGATGACGTTGTTCCCCACTCAAAGAACCCGACGATCGAACCGGCCGCAGTAACACTGGCTTTCAGCGTCGCCGCAGCCGCCATTATTCCGGATGCCTCGGTAGAGGTAATGTTTACCGTTGCCGAAGGACCTGCCGGAGTCGTGAAACTAAGAGTATTTCCCTGCACGCTGACTCCACCGCCAAGATAACCGACAAGCCGGAAGTAATAAGTCGTATTGGCTTGAAGGTTACTGAGTGCCTTCGTCACATTCGCACTGGTCGTCGTCTGATTGAAAGCCTGAGCGTCTGACTTTGAGCCCAGCGAGGATGTCGTTCCGTATTCGAACCACGCGTAAAAGGGCGCGCCTCCCCCGGCGATCGTGCCGTTCAACGTTGCTCCTGTTGCAGTGACTCCTGTTGCATCGAGCGTGGTGACGGTAAGCGCAACCGTGGCAGGCGCATCGGAAGTGGTAAAAGTCTTAACGTCCCCGAGCGCCGCCGTACCGTCCGAAGTGCGGTACGCATCGAGACGGAAGTAATAGAGGGTGTGCGGTTGAAGATTCTTCAGAGAAGACGTCACAGAAACGGCTGTCGTACCAGCCGCGATGGTCTGCACATCGGTGCGATTGCCGAAGGATGACGAAGTTCCCCAATCGAACCACACAGCCAGGCCTGGCCCGCCTGGATTCACGCTGCCGTTTAGAGCGGCGGAATTTGATGTCACGGACGTCGCGGTCAGGGTTGATGCGGCAATGGTCCCCCCTGTTACGACATTGCCCGTCGTCGTGAACGTTTTGGTGTCGCCGTCGATGTTCGGAGCTCCGGCCGTCGCCGGGTACAGAACAGCGCGGAAGTAATACGTGGTATGGGGCTGAAGATTGGACAGGGAGGCGGTGAACGTTGTCGTTGTGCCGCCCGGAAAGACCTGAGGACTGGTTTTGGTCCCGAGAGCAGTCGTCGTTCCCCACTCGAACCATATTCCGACCGAGTTGTTCGCCGCGGTCAGCGTGCCGTTCAAAACCGTCGAATTCGATGTAATACCCGTCGCGTCATTTGTCGCAACCGATAGATTACCTGTCTGTGAATATCCCGCCGCCACTCCGATCAAAAGCAGCGATAAAAATCGCGCTATGCTTCCTGCAAGCCTCACTGTTCCCTCCCAGTCGGTCAATAAACCGACACTAGGACGAGCTGTCTAGCAAACGCCGGGCCAAACAGCTAAGTAGAGGAAATGATTAGCTCGACCCGAAACACGTTTGGTTGTGAGGATCGTAAAATGTCAATCCAATTGACACTAAATGCGCTTTAAGTTCGCATCCAACTCAACTTCAAACATTCCCCGCAGCGCGTTGAAGCAGCGGATGGGATCGCTGGAATTCAAATCGTCCGGATGGATGATTCCTTCAACGATGTCGCCGCGCGCCAGAAGTTCGGCGCGGAATACGCCGGGGAGCAGGCCGCAGGACAGCGCCGGCGTGACCCATGCCCCTCCACGGAAAACCGCGATATTCGTAATCGTGGTCTCGGTAAGCTCATCGCGCTCGTTGAGAAGAATGACGTCGGTATCCGCAGCGGAGCCGCGCCGGGCCTCTTCGTAAATTTCGCGATTCGTTGTCTTGTGGTAGAGAAACGGATCTTTCGAGTTGACCCGCACGCTCGAAAGCTTCAATCGTCCGGCGTGACCGGCGGGGACGGGCGCGGACGAAGTCTCCACTTCCCCACTCTTCGACAGCAGCAGTCGCAGGGACGCAGCTCGACGGAAAGACACCTCACGGATCGCGTCGCCCACCCTGTCCGCATCGTACTTGAACGAGAAATGCCGCGCCGACCGGCGCAGGCGCTGCAGGTGGCGGTCGAGCAGAAACACCTCGCCGTTCTCCAGCACCCGCATCGTCTCGATCAGCCGGAAATCTTCAGGAGACACCCAGTTCTTTACGAACGATCTTGGTTCCCTGCACCATCGCGCGCAACTTGGCGAATGCGACTTCCTGCGGAAGGTGCAGACAACCGCAATCCGGCAGCGCGAAGATACGCTCGGCCGGCACGAACTTCAGCGCTTTGCGAACCCGTTCGGCCACGATCTCCGGCGTTTCAACCTCGTGCGTCTTGACGTCGATGACGCCGACGCCGAGCTCGAGTTTGTTCGGGAACTCTTTGAACAGCTCCAGGTCTTCTCCGCCGCGGCGGGCGAATTCGAGGGTCAATTGCTGGATGTTGGCTTCAAGAATTGTTGGGAAAAGATAGCGATAGTTCCCCGCCCACGACGGCTTGCCATAGCGGTTGCCGTAACAGACGTGCAGCGCGATTTTCGCGTCGACCCCCTCGACCAGCGTGTTGAGAACCTTCACTCCCCACTGGAGGTCTTCCGGAAATCCGGAGTAATACGGCTCATCGATCTGGATCTGGCGCGCGCCCGCGCGCACCAGTTCCTTCAACTCCATGTTCATGACACGGGCGAGGTCGGTCGCGAACGCTTCTTCGTTCTTGTAGTACTCGTCTTTAATGCGCTTCACGAGCGAGTGCGGCCCGGTGACGCAGAACTTCGTCGAGCGATCGGTGAAGGCGGACAGGAATTTGAAATCGTCCGAGAGCCGCAGTGACGCCACCGGCAGTTTGCCGCGCACGACGCTGTCATAGAAGTCATAGTAAAACTTCTTCGAGGTGTTATCGGTCTGAACCCCGGGCAGCCGTTCGGCGAAATAGTCGATCATGTTGTCGCGGCGCAGCTCGCCGTCGGTGACGATGTCGAGGCCACAGACTTCCTGATCCTTGATGGCAGCTTTGACGGCGACGTCATGGATCTCGTCGAGTTCCTGACGGCTGATGCGCCGCGCAAAGTATTCGGTTTTGAGCCGCTCCAGCCAGCCCGGCATGGAATAACTCCCGACAACCGTTGTGGGTATTATCGGTAGACTCATGGTGTTTCTACTCCCGCTGTGTGGTGTAAAGTGTGGACGTGCGCGATCCCTGTCTATAAAGGAACGGCGCAAAGTGCACGTTATAACCGGCCTGCCCGCCGATCTCGGCGAGCAGGGCTCCGTTCACCCAGTTTACGATCGATCCGTCCAATTTGCCCGGTCCGCGGAACATCCGGCTGTAATCCGCGAGCTTCGTCACGAAAATATCCTGCACCTGGAGATACCCGCCCGGATGAAGCAACGGAACGGTATTCATGAAACTCTCGACGGCGCCCGAGCTCAGGTGGAAGCGCTGATTCATGATGCCTTCACCGACAAAGTTCTCCAGCAGCGTGGGCTTGACTCCGGCGGGCATCGGCGCATCCAGTATGCTTTGAATCGCAATGTAGCGTTCTTCGGTCCGGATCGCGTCCCAGACGTCGCGCCAGAACGTGACGCCCTTGTCCACGTCGTTGGGATGCAGATGCTGCGGACCGACTTCGAGAAGCCGCCGGATGGTGGCCTCGAATTCCGCCGGGGCCGCGCCGAAGGATTCGCAGATGCGATTCACGGCGGACGCCGGAACGTACGCCCGCGCTTCGACCAGATAAAGGTGCCCGTCCCGCACGACGATCTCGTCGGTGGGCAGGTTGTCCCACACGTTGGTCAAATGGATGGACAGGACCTTGTAGCGCAGAAACGAAAGCGACTTGAACGGATCGAGGGCATCGACCGCCAGAAAGCTAGTCAATTCACGGTGCTCCCGAACCGCTTCGGTCGCGCGATTCAGCGCCGGCATCGAGTAATCCGCGAGCAGAAAGCGGATCCGCGGATAGTAATTCGTTCCCTGTTCCTGATCCAGCCTGCGGACTTCGTCGAGCCACGCCGCCGCGCGCTGGCCGGTTCCAACTCCGATTTCCAGAGTAAAAATCTCCGGCGGCAGCTGGTTCTTGTCGTCCAGAGCTTTCAGCCGCTTCCAGAAGTCGGCAACGGCATCACGTATGGCTTCAGGGTGGTTCGCGTCGGATGTGCCGCCCGGCAGCGATTTCTCGAAACCATGACCGGCGGCGCCTTCCCACAACGGCAGGTGCTGCCAGAAAAGATTGTTGAAGCGCCAGATAATTCCCGAGCGGATCGGCTTGAAGGATTCCAGATAGATACGTTTGCGGGAGGACGCCGCCGTGTCCGTTACGTCATTCAGTGCACTGATAAATTCTTCCTTCAGGCAATCCTGGCGAACCTGACGGAGATCGACGCCCAACTCAATCCACGGCAGCACTTCCTGGCCGCGGATCGCGCGGCGGGCCGTGATCGCCTCGCGGAAATTGGTCTTGTACTGAAGCCACTCCAGGTGGATGTTGAGGTTTTCCAGCACCCCCGCCGGCACTTGTCCTTCTCCTGCAACAGTCACAAGTGCGGACGCAACGCTACTGGCGAGGCCGGTCTGCTTCGAGGGGACGTTATTGATGTGAAGAATCATTGGCAAAGACCAGATCAGCTTATATACGACAAACCCTCTATTGACAAGCACCCAACACAAAACGACAATACGAAGTCGTAAGATCAGGTGCGGCAGCCTACAAAGTTGTGGCGGCCGGCCGGCACAGACGCTGATTCGGACACCGTAAGTCCAGGGCACTGCAGAGGCAGAATGTTCTGGGCTTTTTTTATTGGCCGTTTTTGTTTTGGTATCGAAAAAGTGGCTACGCATTTGTCAGAAAAAGGATTAAACGGGCATCGGGCGGATGCAGTCCAGCAGCTGGCGGTGCTTGTCGAAATGGGTCAGATCCTGAGCGGCGAACTGACGCCCAGGGTTGCTTTCGAAAAAGTACTGGAGATCCTCAAGCAACGCCATGGCGTCGTGCGCGGAGCCGTGACGTTGCTCGATGCGAAGAGCCAGGAAATCCGTGTCGAAGTATCCACCGGTCTGACCGATGCCGGACGCTTCGCGCGCTACCGCCTGGGCGAAGGAATCACCGGCCGTGTGGTCGAAACCGGCAAGCCGATCGTCGTTCCGAAAGTCAGCCGTGAGCCCATGTTCCTGAACCGCGCCGCCAAGCGTGATTTTCATAAGCAGGAAATCACGTACATGTGCGTTCCCATCGTCCTCAAAGGCAAAACCGTGGGAGCGCTCGGCCTCGATCTGAAGTTCAGACAGGATCGCGACTACGACTCGGAGTTGAAGTGGGTCGGCCTGGTCGCACTGATGATGGCGCAGGCCATCAAGGCCGAACACCTCGTCGATGACGAACGAAGGCGGCTGATGGATGAGAACACGCACCTTCTCGAAGAGCTCAAGGAACGCTACGATTTCTCCAATATCATCGGCACGGCCGGACCGATGCGGCAGGTCTACGAACAGATTGCGCAGGTCGCCCGCACCAACACGACCGTGCTGATTCGCGGCGAATCCGGCACCGGCAAGGAATTGATCGCGCACGCGATCCACTACAATTCGCCACGGGCGCAGAAGCCGTTCATCAAGGTGAATTGCGCCGCGCTTCCCGATGCACTCATCGAATCGGAGCTGTTCGGATACGAAAAGGGCGCCTTCACCGGCGCTCACGGCCTGAAAAAGGGCCGCTTCGAGCTGGCCGAGGGTGGAACGCTGTTTCTCGACGAGATCGGCGACATGAATCTCACGACCCAGTCGAAGCTGCTTCGCGTCCTGCAGGAAAAGGAATTCGAACGGCTCGGCGGAACCCAGACCGTCCGCACCAACGTGCGCCTGCTGACCGGCACCAACAAGGACCTGGAAACCGCGATGGCCGAGGGAAAGTTCCGCGAGGACCTGTACTACCGCCTGAATGTCTTCGCGATCTTTGTTCCTCCACTGCGCGACCGCAAAGCCGATCTGCTGCTCCTGTCGGATCACTTCCTGCAGAAATACTCGAAAGAACACAGCAAGGACATCCGGCGCATCTCGACGCCTGCCATCGATATGTTGACCGCTTATCATTGGCCCGGCAACGTGCGCGAACTGGAGAATGTGATCGAACGCGCCATCCTGGTATGTGACGGCAACGTCGTCCACGGTCATCATCTGCCGCCGACGCTGCAAACCGCCCAGGCGTCCGGGACGATCACCTCGCTGTCGCTGTCCGAGGCCATCAGCGCGTACGAGAAAGACATCGTGCTCGACGCGCTCAAGACCACGCGCGGCAACCGCGCGAAAGCCGCGCGCCTCCTGGGCACCACCGAACGCATCATCAATTACAAAGTCCGCAAGTACGAGATCGACAGCGAAAGATTCAGAAATTAGCGCGGCTTAAATCCTTCAAAAAAGTGCGCGCACTGCCCGCGCCATACAGGAATGTATGGCGTTTTCTTTTCGCAATTCCCGTTTCCCGTTGAATTTACAGGGGCATGGCCTACCTCAAAGCGATGGCCGCCGCCGTGCAATGAAGCCGGCGAGGTAGGTTATGCCATACATCCTTATTACGCTCACGTTACTCCTCAGCGATTACACAAACCTCCGCAAAGCCGGTGTGGCGGAATTCGAAGCCGGCCATTACGCGCAGGCCGAGGCACTGATCCGCACTTCCGTCGAATCAGCCCGTGCAAACAACGACCCATATGCGGAAGCCCTGGGCGATTCCGCCCTGGGTGACACGCTTCATGCGCAGGCCCGCTTTCTCGAGGCTGCGCGCGAATATCGAACAGCGATTTCACTCTTGAACCAGTATCCGGACAGCAGCCATGCGTCAGCGATCGTCCTCAGAAATCTGGCGTCCGACCTGACGGCGCAAGGCGAATACCGCGAAGCGCGGACTCTGTTGAAAGAAGCGTCGCAACTTATATCGATGTACAAGGTCCGGGATCCTGCTTTGAACGCGGAAATCGAAAACAGCATCGGCGTTATTCAGTTTCATGAAGGAAGCATCGATAAGGCCGGCGGCTCTTTCACACACGCTGCGGCGATTCCCTCTCCGGGCTTGTGGGGGATCCTGAGCAACCTGGGACACGTGTATCAGATCCGGCGGCAATATGCGAAAGCCGAAGAGGCGTACAAAGAGTCTCTTCAGCTGGGCGAAGTCCGTTTGGGGCCTCAGCACCCGAGCCTCAGCATTCTCCACAACAGCCTCGGTTCGCTATACATGGATATGGGCCGCTTCAAGGAGGCGGAGATCCAGTTCCAGCACAGCTTCGCGCTGCTCGATCATGCGGACCTGTCTTTCAATGAAGCGGCCATCATGGATACGCTGTACCAGCTCGCCAGAGTCTGCGTCGCCCGGAATGAGGAAGCGGGCGCCCGCCCCCTGCTGGAACGGGCTGCTGCAATTGCGAGAAAACACACGAACGAGGGGGAGATGCCGGAAACCGCCGCGATTTTCGATTTGTATTCGAGGGTTCTCAAGGAACTGTCCAACGCTTCAGAGGCGGAACACGTTCAAAACGAAGCGCGGCGGATCCGCGCGGCAATGGCACTCACGGTGCCGATAGGGAACCTGCAATAGGAGGAAGGGAACCTATTGCTCCATTGCATCATTAGAGGTTTCTGCATTTTAAATTTAGAACTGCAAAAACGTCCAATGATGCAATGGTGCAATAAATCCCCTTCCCTCCTTTTACGTTGACCGCCCGGACTGTGGGCCATTGCCGCGAAGGTGCTGAACAGGAACGGAGTGGCCCCAGGCGATTTCCTCGACCGAAACACCGAGAACCGCCGCCAGTTTCTGGCGTTGGAAGGGACTGGGCGTGTACTGGCCATCGACGATGGCCTTCACGACTTTTGCATCGAGGCCCGACGCTTCAACAAGCTGCTGCGCACGGATACCCTTCTCGTCCATAATCACCGCGAGGGGTTTCATAAGTGACCGGATGTTATCACGCTTTCCGGGTTATTCTGTCCCCGTGAAACTGATTCAGTGCATCATCCAGCCGTACAAACTTGAAGAAGTCATCGACGCGCTTCAGGCTGTGGCGCCCGGCATGACGCTTTCGGAGGCGAAAGGACACGGCCATCAGCGCGGGCAGCCTCTGGTTTACCGCGGACACGAATACGAAGTTTCGCTGCTGCCGAAAGTCATGATCGAGATCGTGGTGGAAGACAACCGGGTCGACGACGTCGTCAAAGTCGTTATTGAAAAAGCCCGCACCGGACACATCGGCGACGGGAGGATATTTATCAGCCGGATCGAGGAAAGCTACCACATCCGGAGCGGATTCATGGCGCTGGATTAGGACAAGATTGTCATGGCATTCGTACATAATTGCTGTGACATTAAGAAATAGTTGTCTTGACATTGTGAATACATTGCTCTAAAACATATCTCACGCGACACGACGAAGTGCGCCCGAGTTGACACCGAGGTCTTCAATTCCGCAGTAGGGATTGGAGGCTTTTTGTTTTTATAAGCCCGGACAAAGAAGTCCATGGACTGCCCTGGAGGCAGCTCATGGACTTTTTTTATTTTGCTCGAATTTTAAGGTAACTGTGAGGAGCCCAATGAAAAAACTATCTCTGTCATCGAAAATCAAACGATTGCGCAGCCGGCTGCGCGACCCCGAGTGGCGCAGATACGGAACGCTTTTAATGACTGGAAAACTGCTGGGAATGGCCCTGTTGCTGACGGCCTTTGTGTTCATGAACCCGAGCCTTTTCGGCTTCGGCGCTCATGCTCAAGCGGCGGACCCGGTGTTGAAGGGTAATGACATCGTCAACCCGATCAATACAGTCTGGACCCTGGTCGCGGCGTTTCTTGTGTTCGGCATGCAGGTTGGTTTCACGATGCTCGAAGCCGGCTTCTGCCGGTCGCGCGAGACCGTCAACGTACTGATGGAGTGCATCATCGACACCTGTCTCTGCGGCCTTTTGTTTTATGCCTGGGGTTTCGCATTCATGTTCAGCCACGGCAACGGATTCATCGGCTATCACTGGTTCTTCCTGAAGGACGCGCCGGCGACCTATGAAACCACGGGCGTGGCGTTCCTTGCGGTCTGGATCTTCCAGTTCGCATTTGCGGATACCTGCTCGACGATCACATCGGGCTCGATGATCGGCCGCACCGCCTTCGTCGGCGACCTCCTCTACAGCGTCGCGGTGACCGGTTTTATCTATCCGATCATCGGACACTGGACGTGGGGGCCGGATGGTTTCCTCGCGACGATGGGCAGCGCCGACAACTGGCTCCCGTGGGTCGGAACGAGTTTCCATGACTTTGCGGGTTCAACGGTCGTCCATACGATCGGCGGATTCATCTCACTGGCCGGCGCGATTGTTCTCGGTCCGCGCCTTGGCCGCAGATTCAAACGCGACGGCGGCGGCCCCATGATGCCGCATGATTTGACGATTGCCGCTTGCGGCGGCCTTCTGTTGTGGTTCGGCTGGTATGGGTTCAATCCGGGAAGCACGCTGTCCGCGATGGATTTCGTCGGTATCGGCCGCGTCGCGGCGAATACCACATTGGCGGCTTGCGCCGCCGCGTTCACTGCGATGGCCGCAGCGTATGCAATGAGCAAAAAATGGGACGTGGGTTATACCGTTAACGGGTTCCTCGCCGGACTGGTCGCGATCACCTGCCCCTGCTATTGGGTGAGCCCGACCGGGTCGATACTTCTGGGTGGAATCGCAGGTTTCGTCGTGGTCGCCGGCGTTGAGCTTCTCGAGTACCTGCGGATCGACGATCCGATCGGCGCGTGGCCTGTGCATGGTTTGTGCGGCGTCTGGGGCACGCTGTCTCTGGGCTTGTTCGCAGCCGGAAAGTACGGCGCCTCCGGCCCGTTCGGCCCGGACAACAGCACTCCGTTGACCGGCCTCTTTTACGGCGGCGGAACGCAGCTTCTGGTGGCTCAGACCATCGGTAGCGGTGTGACCACGATTGCAACTTTCGGAGTTGCGCTAATCGTGATGTATGCGGTGAACGCATTCGGTCTGTTGCGCATCGATGCTGAAGGCGAAACATACGGAATGGATTTGACCGAGCACGGAATCCCGGCTTATCCGGAGTATGTCATCTCCGCTGCGGGCAGACCGCACGGCATGGTTCACTTCGATACGGCCGCGGAAACGGTTGCCGAACCTGTGGGAAAGGCAGCACGATAACGGACTCGCAGGCGCGG
>DASXLG010000380.1 GCA_036496425.1 Terriglobia bacterium
TGCGGGTCGATTTAAGGTGTTTGCGCTTTCCGCGCATTCGGCCATCGAGCTTCTCGCCGAGCAGGTTGCCGCGTTTCGGCCTGCGGTGGTGGCCTTGTCGGACCCGTCGCGCGTGGATGCATTTCACCGTCATTGCCGGGAGCGCAGCGTGAACACGCCCGACATCGTCATCGGAGAAGAAGGCTTGCGTGCGGTCGCTGCGGCATCCGAAGCCGATACGGTGGTTTCTGCCGCGGTTGGAGCTGCCGGTCTGGTGCCCACGTATGCGGCGGTCGCAGCCGGTAAAACGGTCGCATTGGCAAATAAAGAAGCCATGGTGCTGGCGGGTGAACTGCTCAGTCTGGTCGCATCGCAAACCGGCGCACGCATTATTCCCATCGATAGCGAGCACAGTGCATTGGATCAATGCCTCCGGTCCGGGCAGCGGGGTGAAGTGCACCGATTGATTCTCACGGCGTCGGGCGGACCGTTTCGCGATACTCCAGCCGAACGTCTTTCATCCGTCACGCCGGCAGAGGCTTTGAATCATCCGACGTGGAAGATGGGCCGGCGCATCACCATCGATTCGGCCAGCCTGATGAACAAGGGCCTCGAAGTCATCGAAGCCCGATGGCTTTTCGATATCCCGCCGGAGCGCATCGACATCATGGTGCACCCGCAGTCGATCGTTCATTCGATGGTGGAATTTACAGACGGTTCAACCATCGCTCAGTTGGGAACTGCCGATATGCGGCAACCGATACAGTACGCGCTGACCTGGCCGGACCGCCTGGAATCCTGCGTTCCGCGCCTGGACTGGAAAGATGTCGGCCGTTTGGATTTCATGCCGCCGGACACGGAGAAATTCCCCTGTATCGGGCTCGCATATCGCGCCATTCAGATCGGAGGAACGGCTCCGGCCATCGTGAATGCGGCGGATGAGATCGCCGTCGCCGCATTTCTCGACGGTGAAATCCCGTTTACCGGAATTCCGCGTCTAATCGAAGAAGCGCTTTGCGCGCGTGCGGCGCACACGGCGGCGGATTCGGTCGAAGCTATTCTCGATGCGGATTTGTGGGCGCGGACGTTTGCCAGAGAATGGGTGAGGGAACAGGCACATTAGGTTCGAGAAGATTTCGGTGCAGATCCGCATTTCATTCCAGTTAGAATTGAAGACAGACTATGCAGAGCGTTTTTACCGACATTATCGCGGCCGTTCTCGTTCTGGGAATTATTATTATTCTCCACGAACTGGGTCATTACCTGGTCGCCCGGTACTTTAAAATCCGTATTGAAACGTTCTCGGTCGGATTTGGACCGCGGCTGTTCGGTTTCAAGCGCGGCGACACCGACTATCGCGTCAGCGCATTTCCTCTCGGCGGATATGTGAAAATGGCTGGGGACACGCCTTCGGAGTCTTTGACCGGCGCGCCCCACGAATTTCTCTCCAAGCCCAAATGGCAACGATTCCTCGTTGCTTCCGCCGGACCTTTGATGAACATGATCCTGGCCGTGGTTCTGTTGACCGGGCTTTTCATGTACGGAAGGGAAGTCCCGGAGTTTCTGGCAAGCGAGGCCAAAGTCGGCATCGTTGAAACCGGATCGCCTGCGGATCAGGCCGGGGTGCACGAGGGAGACCGCATCATCGCACTCGATGGGAAGAAAAATCCAAATTGGCAGGATGTGGAAGCGCGCGTTGAGCTGAATTCCGGTTCCAGTTTGCCGATGGTGCTGGATCGCAATGGGGAATCGATTTCGACGTCGATTACGCCGATTAAGAAGGAACCCAATGATCGGGGTTACGTGGGCATGGGGCCTCATCTTCCTGTCATTGTGAAGTCCGTGTGGGGTGAGCCTGCAAAAGCTGCCGGATTACAGCCGGGAGATGAAGTCACCGTCGTCAATGGAATTAACTTGGATACGTCGGCGCAGACGATTCAAACCATCATTCAGGCGATTCCGGACGCCAATTTCCCGATCACAATACTCCGGCAGGGCCAATTGCTGAACCTGCAGATTACGCCGGTGTTGAAGAACGGCACCCGCTATATCGGCATGGATTTGCAGCCTCCACCGTCGGTCATGATTAAGCTGGGACTCGCCGATGCATTTTCCAGATCCATCAGCACCAACATGGAATACGGGAAGGCGATACTTCAAGTCATCGGAATGCTGTTTCAGCGCAAGGCGTCGCTCAATCAACTCGATGGACCGATCGGTATTGTGCGGGCGTCGGGTGAAGCTTTGAACGAAGGCATCGCCACGCTGATCAGCCTGATGGCATTGATCAGCCTCAATCTGGGATTGCTCAATATCCTGCCGATTCCCGTGCTGGACGGCGGAATGATGATGATGCTCATTGTGGAATCCTTGATGGGACGGGATCTCAGCCTGCGGCTTAAAGAACGCATTATTCAGGTGAGCGTCGTTGCGCTGCTGATGCTGACGGTTCTGGTTCTCTACAACGACGTTATCAAGATCATTCCCAAGCCGATCCCGTGAAGGCCCTGAGGCCGGAGATGCAGGTTTTCCTCGATTACCTGCAGGCGAACAAACTCAAACTGACGCCCCACCGCGAACTCATCCTCGAAACATTTCTCGAAAACGAAGGCCACCGCAGCGTCGAAGACATCTACCATTCCGTCAAAGCCATCGATCCGCGCATCGGCTATACCACCGTGTACCGCATGATGAAGTTGCTGATGCTGTGCGGTCTCGCACGGGAAATCGAACTCGCAGACGGCATGACGCGGTACGAGCATCTGTTCAATCATCAGCATCACGACCACATGATCTGCATGGAATGCGGCCAATCGATCGAGTTCTACAATCCGGAAATCGAATCGCTGCAGGATGCCGCATCCGCGCAGCTGGGATTTCAGGTGCTGGACCACAAACTGCAAATCTACGGTGTCTGCCGCGACTGCCGCGACTGCCGCGCCTGACGGTGCAGTAAATCCAGTGCGCAACGGATTGCGGAGGCCATCCCTGTTGCATCCGCAATATTCTTTCCGGCGATCTGGAAGGCGGTTCCATGATCAGGTGACGTCCGAATGTAGGGAAGCCCAAGCGTGACATTGGTGGAATCGCGGTGGGCGATGAGTTTGACCGGAATCAAGCCCTGATCGTGATACGGAGCAATCACCACATCGAATTCTCCGGAGTGCGCGCGGTAGTACAGACTGTCTGCAGAATGCGGACCGGAAACAGGAATTCCCAATGCGGCACAGGCCCGGACAGCGGGCTGCAGGATCTCCATGTCTTCGCTGCCGAACATGCCCCCTTCGCCGGCGTGCGGGTTGATGGCGGCAATCGCGATCCGCGGATTTTCGAATCCGAATCGATGCATCTCGCGATGGACGAATGGGATCAGTTCGGTGTATTGCTTTGTCGATATCGCTGCCAATGCATTCCGCAGCGGCAGGTGCACGGTGGCCAGGACGACTTTAAACGTTGGCGCGAAAAACGCCATTGCGAATTGGGCAACTCCAGAGCGGGCGGCAAGGAATTCAGTTTGGCCTTTGAACTCCGGGCCGATCGCGGCTTTGCTCACCGGCGCCGTTACAATGGCATCGATGGCACCCTGCACTGCGGCATCGCTCGCGGCTTCAAGGCAGGCGCGCGCGCGATTTCCGGAGCGAAGGCTCGGCTCGCCCCAGGGAATGGGTGCCGAAGCGCCAGGGACGTCGATCAGGAACAGGAGCGGTTCGTCGGTCACTTCGGTGAGGCCGGAAATCCAACGGAAGCGAAGATCGCCGAAGCGGCTGCGTTCGAAATGCAGCCTGTCGGTAAAGAGAACGTAACGCGCGGCGCCGAGGAATTGGGGAAGTGCTTTGACGGTGACTTCCAGGCCAATGCCTGCGGGGTCGCCAGCGGAGATTCCGATAATCGGGGTCATGAAATCCTTCTCCATTCAGGAGAGGGATTCACTTTCCTTTTCCTTATCTTCGT
>DASXLG010000381.1 GCA_036496425.1 Terriglobia bacterium
GCCGTCGCCAGTTTGACTCAGGACGACGCAAAAGCCATCGCCATCGATTGTCCCTCTGTCTCATTGGCGGTTCCGACCGTGCGCGGCGGCGTTCAGGTCATCTACGGAAGCAACAACTGGGCGACGACGGTTCAGGGTGTGACACCAGATTACGTGACGCTTCGGGATTACGCCATGATGTACGGCGACTTCTTCACCACTCAGGATGTCGATTCGGCCGCCAAAACCGCAGTTCTCGGTGAGACCGTGGCGAAAAATCTGTTCGGCGATGCGGATCCGACAGGTAATACCGTCATCATCAAGAATGTGCCCTTCACCATCACGGGTGTTCTGGCACCAAAAGGTCAATCGCCGACAGGACAAGACCAGGACGACATCATCCTGCTGCCCATCTCCACCGCGACTCAAAAAGTGATTGGCGCCAATAAAGCGAACGCGAAAGCCGTGGGCCAAGTGATGGTGCAGGCGATCAGCCCCCAGGCAATGGATCAGGCGATGCAGGAGGTTGAAGGACTTTTGCGCGAACGGCACAAGATTGAAGCGGGAGCAGACGACGATTTCACCATCCGAAATCTCACCGAAGTTTTCCAGGCGCAGGAAACGTCCGCCCAGGTGATGTCGATACTGTTGGGCGCGATAGCATCCGTTTCGCTGGTTGTCGGCGGCATCGGAATTATGAACATCATGCTGGTCTCTGTAACCGAACGGACGGCCGAAATCGGACTTCGTCAGGCCGTTGGCGCCAAGACACGCGATATCCTGCTGCAATTCCTGGTCGAGGCCGTGACGCTGTCACTGCTCGGCGGAATCATCGGTATAGCGGCCGGTCTGACTGCTTCCGTACTGATTTCATACTTTGCACATTGGTCCACTCAGGTCAGCATGCTCGCCATTGCCCTGGCGTTTTTGTTTTCTGCGCTCGTGGGAGTGTTCTTTGGCTACTACCCCGCGCGCAAGGCTGCCTTTCTGGATCCGATCGAGGCTCTGCGTTATGAGTAAGCAATCGCCGAATGGATCGCGACGATGAAAAGGGATGACGGGTGGTTCCACTAATCACTTAAGTCACGCTGCAGGCGTCCGCTACCAGCCGCCGACTGACAGTATTTTAAGCGCTGCAGGATCCGCAGCTTGCCTCCCCTGGTGAGATGCAGAGCCCGCGTATAATCATCGGCGGCTTCGTCCCACTTCCCTTGCGCTTCCAGGATACGGCCTCTGTTGTAGAATGCCGGGGCGTCTTCCCGAAGTCTTAGCGCTTGTGTCAAATTCCTCAGCGCGGCCTCGAGCTCGCCGCGCTTGAAAAGAACCGTTGCAAGGTTTATCCAGGCGTCCGGCAGCGACGGGTCGGCCTTGATCGCCTTCGTGAAGGCCTCATATGCCGGATCGGAACGGCCTGCCTTCATCTCCAGCAGTCCATGCAGACACAGCAGACGCGGGTGAGCCGGCCGTAGCCGCAGCGCGGCCTCGACATCGCCACGTGCCGCGTCGAAATCTCCGCGCTCGTAAAGCAAGTAGGCGCGATTGTTCAGCGCTTCGACGTGGCCGGGCGACAGGACTAGAACATAGTCATACGCGCGAAGTGCCGATTTCTTTCGCCCCAGCTGAACCAGCGTGTGGGCCAGGTTGAAATACGGCTCCGGGTAAGGAGGGCTTGACCGGATGGCTGCATCATAGTCCCGCAGCGCTTCTTTATACCGGCCCGCCCGATGATGAAGGAGGCCACGGTCCAGGTACGCTTCTGATTCGCAGGGGCGCTGCCGCACCAGAGTCGTCAGATCCTCTATGGCCTGGTCGTTTTGGTGGCGGGCGATATAAAGCCGCGCCCGATTGTGCAAAAGAATCACGCTTTCCGCGTTATACCTCTCCGGCGCTTCCTTCGCCATGTAGTCCAGGGCTTCGCACAGCAACTGGCAGGCAACCTCGGAGTGCCCTGTGCGCAGTTCTACCAACGCCATCGTATTGCGCAAGAAGGCTAGAGTCACGGCCCTGGAGTCGGCCGGCGGAAGCATTTCTGCGAACTGAATGGATCTTTCCACCCAGGCTCTCGCCGCGGCATAATCTCGTCGCGATGGCTCATACCATCGTGCGAACAGCATTGCTTTGGCATAACTCGTATGTGTGAGCAGCGCCGGATCCTGGCTCCGGGCGAGGTTCTCCTCACAGACAGCCTCTACTTCCCGAAGCCGGCCCAGCTTGAGGAACGAGAACAAAATATCGTGCGTGAACTGGCAATACGTCATGCCTTGATCTTCCGCGGCGAGCATTCGCCGGCCGCGCGATGCCCAATCCAGAGCGGCCTCGTAATAGGCGAGGTCCATGCAGCGCTTTGAGGCGGCCAGCAGGGGTTCGGGTGCGCCGCCCGCCTGCTCGTAGTGCAGGGGGAGTGCGCCGAGCCTTCTTGACCGGTGATTTTCCAGCTGTGCGGCTCGCGTCAGGTGCAGCTGTCTACGATGGGCTTCCGGCAAGCCCGCATACGCAAGCTTTCCCAACAGGCAGTCCGAGGTGCAGTCGGATTTCACATAATCGTTCGCTAGTGAGCATCGAGCCAAAGCCGGCATCCGCTCGAGCGCCTCATTGATGAACTCAGCCAAGCCTGCGGCGGGCGGAGGAACTGCCGGAACATCGAGGAAACGAGAAAGGTCGGCGAGCACCATCCATTCCCCGGCCCATCGGGAACCCACAGGTTGCAGTTCTGTCTTTGTGGCGTACGCCTTCAGCGCGGACAAGAGCGGGT
The DNA here is from genome assembly GCA_036496425.1 of Terriglobia bacterium. NCBI lineage: Bacteria > Pseudomonadati > Acidobacteriota > Terriglobia > Terriglobia bacterium. The sequence continues at coordinate 2,732 of DASXLG010000381.1, forward strand.
CACCCAGCTCGTCACAGGAGCTGCCCACTCGAACGGTCAAGCGTGCCGGATCCGCCCGGCGCAATAGTACGGCCAGGAGTTCCCGATCGAGAGGATCCGCGTGATCGGCGTTTTCGAACGATACGGCGAGGCGGCGCGACGGCGACCGCCTGGCATAGTCTAGAAGAAACTCCGTCAAACCGTGCGCCAGTCGCAAAGTCCACGAGCGCGCCTTGCCGTCACGGGAAGCGGAAAAGCACTTTGCGGCTTCTTGGCTCGCGGAAAGAGGGGTTACCAGTTCAGGAGAGAGACATAAGAGCGTAGGCTGATGCTTTGCCGTAAAACGCCGCGCGAGTGGACCGCTTTGCAGCAGTAGACGCACCAGCTGCCGGGCCGCAGTATACGGTCCACGGAGATTTTGGTGCGCATCGACTTCGAGCCAGTCCGCTCCGGAGTCCCGGGGTGCAGAGTCCCGATCGGCTCGGAAGGGAGCAACTACCCACTCATGTCGAGGAGCATGGGCGTGCATGCTGAGACCAGTGATAGCTGCCCCAGGAATTCATTCCGTGATGCAGGGGTCGGCCGAACTGAAGACTCCCCCGGAAATCATGTCGAGGGTTGACGGATCGAGTTCTTCCGCTTCCGTGTTCTCGGCCTGTTTGGGTTGACCTGCTTCCGCTTTCTTTGCGTCTTCAGTTGGCATAAAACATCTCCTTTGGTTGCTTTCTCTTGAGTTGAGTTGGATGGAGCGGATGCTAACATCGTTTGCCGCGATCCGTCAACGCGCCGAGCGAACCGGTCAACGTAATTGGCTGTCCATTTCTGCCCCCATCCAGCTCGCGCATGATTCTTCAGCATACAACATCGCCGTATCAGCGACGGCGCAGCCCGCTTCGTCATGCGTTTCGCAACCTTTGAGACAGTACTCGCGGCCATCATTTCTGATATTGAGCTTTTGCGGGATTCCAGTACTGGAGCAGGTTGATCGCTGCATAGCGGAAATGCAACTTGAAAGTTGTGAACTGTCTGTTGCATGGCGCGACTGCAACCTGAAACTTGTGAACTGTCTGCTGCAGGGCACGTCTGCAACCTGAAACTTATGGACTGTCTGTTGCATGGCGCGACTGGAACTTGAAACTTGTGGACTGTCTGCTGCAGGGCACGACTGCAACCTGAAAGTTGTGAACTGTCTGCTGCAGGACGCGACTGCAACCTGAAACTTATGGACTGTCTGCTGCAGGGCGCGACTGCAATCTGAAAGTTGTGAACTGTCTGCTGCAGGACGGGAATGCAATGTGAAAGTTGAGAAGTGTCAGCTGTAGGGCCGGGATGGAATCTGAAAGTTGGTAATTATCAGCTGCGGGAAGGTGCATTGACGGTGTGCTGTTTTTCCATTCCTTCAAAAATATTTTTATCGAGCCTAATACATTCCTTCCATTGAGGTTGGCTCCCACCTCTAGCCCAAAAACCCACCCAAGTTCCGCGGACTTTTCCTTTTTGCGGTGATTTACACAGTATGGGGCAAAACTTTCGAAGCCCAAGACGGAGGGAACGATGACAAACAGGTCCATTTGCCTGGATCGGGATCTGGCATTCAGTTCGTAAACAGATGTTCCGGACCACGAACGCCACGAACAGGGCGGCAAGCATTACTCGCTGTCGGACTGGCCGGCATTTCTTTTTGACTGAAGGGGGTGCTTGTCCTGGACAGAGCATTGACGTCATTCGCTATTCACGATTCAATGATGGAAAGAGGAGAAAATAATGATGATCACTGAGAATCAGAGGCAAGACATCGTAAACAAGGTAATGTTTTCGGCTGGGGACATTCAGGTTGCTGCTGATGAATTGCTTGTCGCTGTTCCTGAGGGAACTGCGATGTCCAGTTTGCTCATCGCAAACCGTCTTTTAAAAACCGTCAACTCGGAGATGGAAAAACAGATTCAATCGCTGGAATCGGACTTAACCAGGACGGAGAGTCTTGTCGGCCAGCTCAGACAAGAATCAGAGGCGCATGAAAAGAAAAACATCCGGCTTGAAATGGTTATCAGTAGCGCACTCGGAAAAGCAGCATTTGTTTAATGCCCGATATCAGTACGGCGCCTTCACCTTGTATGAATGACGCGTTGAAAAAGGAGACCGTCCGTTTCGTGTGGGATCACAGTTTCCCGCCCAGACGCTGGATTTCCCGTTCAAGGTCTGCAAAATCCTTGAGTATGTGAACGCCCCGGACCCCGAGACTGAGATTCGGCGGATTCACGCCAACCCAGACTTCGACGTTGCTGGGGAGGTTCACACGCACGGACCGTAACTGCTGGTCGCGTATGGACCGGTCTTCAAAAGTCGTAATAGAGAGAAGCACAATGTTCGCGCCGGAGCGCTTTGCCGCATAAGCTATCTCATTTGCGGGTAGATTGGGACCGAGGTGAATGACGCCCATACCGGCGCCGGCTGAAAGAATGGCGGCGGCGAGAATTCCGAATTCATGCAGATCGCCGCTTAGCGTGCAGGTCATTAGGACGGCAGGTGGATTCGACGCTGAGTAGATGCGCAGCATGCCCGAGAGCAGGTTCCTCAATAACTGCGACACGAGGTGTTCCTGGGCGATGCGTAGACGTTGCTCATGCCATTGTTCGCCGACAATCCGCATCAACGGAAGCGCAACCGTATAGATCAGGTCGCGCGGCGGCATTAAGGACGCAAGACGTACGAGTTCCCGATCTGCGCCGCCATAGTCGAAGCCGGAGATGGCATTCAGAATGGTTTCCAATGGCTTCTCACTTTGAAAGGCGGTGCGGGACTCCGTGGCCCGCGAGTTGAGACCGGCCAGCTCTTTGTTGGAAAGACGCGCGGCCTGTCCGATCGAATGGCCGCTGTCGAGCGCCTGTCGCAACAACGAGAGGCGCTCCACGTCGGCCTCGCTGTAGAAACGTATGCCTTCTTTCCGCAGAGGCTGCACCGCGGCGTAACGCTTTTCCCATGCGCGAAGCGTGTCGATACTCAATCGCGTCAGTTTTGCCGCCGCTCGGATCGGATAGAGGTTTTTGTCAGCCTTCGAATTCTTCATTGATCGATTATATGTGCTGGATTCGCGCCCAAAACCGAGGCGACCGAAGTCAGTATGAGGTGATAAATCATGACCACCCGTGAAGTTCCACCCGAACGGGTTTACGCGTGTAATCCCGGAAGCGTAAATGGTGCGGGCGAATACATCCTTTACTGGATGATTGCCAGCCGGCGCCGGAACTGGAACTTCGCTCTTCAGCGCGCGGTGCACTGGGCCGAGGAATTGCGGAAGCCGCTGTTGGTGCTTGAGGCTCTAAGCTGTACTTATCCGTGGGCAAGCTCAAGATTTCACACCGCACTGATGCAGGGCATGCGCGACAATCTCCAGAGCTTCGAGCACTCTGGGGCCACTTACTACCCATTCATCGAACGATTTCCTTCACACGGCGAAGGGCTGATGCACACGTTGGCGGAGTCCGCATGCGTCGTGGTAACGGACGATTTTCCGGCATTCGAAATCCCCCGATGGATAACGGCCGTGGCCGTACGTTCCAGGGTGCTGGTCGAAAAAGTGGATTCGAACGGCATTTTTCCGATGCGTTCAACGGATCGCCTGTTCACTTCGGCGTACAGTTTCCGCCGATTCCTTCAAGCGGTATTGCGGCGACACCTGGAACAATTTCCGCTGCCTGACTCCCTGGCAGATGTCGAATTGCCAGAAGGAGTGTGCCCGCCGCAGATCCAGCGGCGCTGGCCCGCAGCGACTTTGATGGAACTCTCTTCACCGCACGCTCAGACGGCCACAATTCCGGTGGACCAATCCGTCCCAACGGTAAGTTCCTTTGCTGCTGGAGCAAGAGCAGCGTGCGGTCGTTTGAAGACCTTCATGGAGCGTGGTCTACCGGCATACATCGAATCTCGCACCCAGCCCGAAGCGGATACTTCCAGCGGCTTATCGCCATACCTCCATTTCGGACACATATCGGCGCACCAGATTTTTCGGGCGGTCACGAGTCGCTCGAATTGGACGCCGGAGAAGTTGCGGGGGAAACCGACGGGAGGCCGTGAAGGTTGGTGGGGCGTTCCTCTGGATACAGAGGCTTTTCTGGATCAACTCATCACATGGCGCGAAATCGGATTCAACATGTGCGCACATTCCACAAACTATGCGAGTTACGATTCACTGCCGGCATGGGCCAGGAAAACTCTCTCCGAGCATGCGGCCGACCTCCGGCCAAAGCTGTATTCGCCCGGCGAACTGGAGAACGCCAGGACCCACGACCCGTTATGGAATGCGGCCCAACTGCAGTTGGTGCAAGAAGGACGGGTTCACAACTACCTCCGAATGCTGTGGGGCAAAAAGATCCTGGAATGGTCGCGTTCGCCCCAGGACGCTCTGGAAATCATGATTCATTTGAACAATAAGTATGCTCTCGACGGCCGAGATCCGAATTCCTACTCCGGCATCTTCTGGACGTTGGGCCGCTATGACCGGCCATGGGCGCCCGAGCGTCCGATTTTCGGGAAGATCCGCTACATGAGCTCCGGCAATACCGCCCGGAAAATGAGGGTGCGCGGTTACGTTCAGCGCTACACCAAGGAATGAGACTCTTTACGATGAAGACCGAGCAATGGATGCCGCGGCAGCTGGATGAATTGTTTTCGTTCTTTGCCGACGCGGAGAACCTGGAACAACTGACACCGCCCTGGCTGCATTTTCGCATTGTGAGTCCTGCAATAGAGATCCGCGCCGGTACGTTGATCGATTACCGGCTGCGGGTTCACGGGATTCCGCTGAAATGGCAGAGCAAAATCACGGGTTGGAAGCCGCCGTTCCGGTTCATCGATGTGCAGACTCGGGGACCCTATCGGGCGTGGATTCACGAACACACGTTTGAAGCCAGCAAAGGCGGGACTTTGATGAAGGATCGGGTTCAATATGCGGTGGTCGGTGGAGCGCTAGTCCGTAAATTTCTGGTGGCTCCAGACCTGGAGAGGATCTTCAGCTTTCGCAAGGTTCGGCTCGAATGCCTTTTTGGGGGCGACCATTGATGGTTGCAGAAAGCTCTCGCTTTCGCATCGGAATCTCACCTTGCCTGCTCCAACCGGGCTGAGAAGACTTGACGTATATTCTAACGCCAAGGATACAGCGTCGACAGGGCACTTGCAGCCGACAATACAACGGTTGGATGTAGCGCGGTCGGGCTGGACCGAATCCGTGTAACAGCTGAAGTTCCCGAACCGGCCGGCCTGCTGTTGCTTGCCGCCGGCCTCTCAGGTTTGGCGTCGTTGCGCATCGCCGGCATCGCCAACCGATGCTGAAGGTGCGTCCGGGCTGCGCCTGCCGATCGTTGGATTCCGACTTCAGCCGTGCATGGGGGATGTTCAACGGATGCTGCTTGCCCGATAGACCTCGTCAACAAGTAACTCGGCGCCAAGAGTATCGACGGCGACTTGCCGGCCGGCTACTGCGACTCTCATCGTCCATTCATTACTGCCGGCCCGGCTATGTACGGTGATACGGCGCTCGCGGTGGGAAACGACGATGTACTCGCGTAGTGTGGGGATCGTCTTATAGGCTTCGAGTTTTACCGTCTTGTCGTATTCCTCGGAAGAATCGCTGGTGACTTCGAGCAGTACAGAAGGGTTCAGCGCGGTGTCCTTGGGGCCAGGTGTATGGTGCTTGATGGCGCCGCAAATTACAGAGCCGTCCGGGAAAGTCGCCAATCCGATGGCTTCGACATAGATCCTCAGATCCGATGTGTGGACGCGGCCGGGTTTGTCTCCTCGCGCGTTCCCGAGAATTCTCAATACCTCGGCGGCTAGCGCGGAATGCTCTTCGGTTCCGCCCCCCATTGCATAAATCTCGCCATCCAGGAATTCGTGTCTAGTGGGGCTATCCTGTTCGACGGCTACGTAATCGCTATAGGTGTACCGGTGAAGCGGCCTTGCCATTTGCCTCCATTCTATATCGAGTTCGAATAATGCTGGATTGTGTTCCATAGAGGGTTGTCCTCCATTGCAACTGTTCAACCTGCCGCAGATGTAATAGCGCAGCTGAGGTTACGCCGCTACCGGCGCGGAGCGTGTGCGCCGGTGCCAGTATTCCAGCGCGGCGAAGAGAAGGACGGCCGGGACGCCGGCCAGCCCGCAGCCGATGAAGAAGATGCCGTAGGCGTGAATCAGGCCGTGGGTTGCGCTCAGGTTTTCCACGGCGGCGCCGGAAAATCCTTTCAGGATTTTTCCAAGCCAGGAGTATGTCGAACTCAGGAGGGCATATTGTGTCGCGGTATATCCCAGGTTGGTCAGGCTCGACATGTAGGCCACGAGAGCGACACCGGCGAAACTGATGCCGAAGTTATCCCCGATCATCACCAGCGCAAACACCGGTACGCTCGCGCTGACATAAGCGAGGACGGCATAGGCGGCAATCGAGGCCGCCTGCACGAAGCCGGCGATGATGAGCGTCCGCATGTAACCCAGCTTCAACGAGCAGAACCCGCCGGCGGCGATTCCCGCGAAAGTCGCGATAATACCGACGGAGCCGCGGACCACGCCGACGGTGTCCTTCGAGAGGCCGATATCGTGATAGAAAGGGTTCGACATCGGTCCCATGACGAAATCCGGCACACGGTACAGACTGATCGCTGCAAGCATCAGAAGCGCGAGCCATCCATGCGCCCGGCAGAACGCGATGAACGGTCCAACGACCGCATCGAGGAATCCGCGCGGCGTCCACAGCGGCGCCTCCCGCTCTTTCTCATCGATCATCGCGGCCGCCAGCGCCGGCTCCTTCGCGAAACACGTGGCGGCGATTCCGGCCGCCATCAGCACGCCATAGATCCCATAAGACATACGCCAGCCCAGGCGCACGGCCAAAATCAGGATCAGCGAGTCCGTTGCGCGGAGAGCAACCTGATAGCCGAGCTGATAAGCCGAAGCGAGCAGGCCCTGTTCGTCATTGTTGTCCGCCGCCTCGATGCGCCACGCATCGATCACGATGTCCTGCGTCGAGGAGGCAAAGGCCACAATAAGAGCGAATGCACCAAGCCGGCCCAGCCCGGCATGCGCGCCGACGCTGCCCATGCCGATCAACGCCAGCCCGACCAGTATCTGAGCAAACAACATCCAGCCTCGACGGTGTCCTAACCGCGAGAACAGCGGCAGGTCGAGGCGGTCCATCAATGGCGCCCACAGGAATTTCAGGGAATACGCGATACCCACCCAGGAAAGAAAACCAATCGCTGTCAGCGCCGTTCCTTCATCGCGCAGCCAGTAGCCGAATGTATTGCCGACGAGAAGAAAGGGCAGCCCTGAGGAGAATCCAAGCACCAGCATCGTCAATGTCTTGGGCCGCATGTAATCGGCGAACCGGTGCTTGCGCGGATTCACGACCTCATTGTCTCCTGAGGGCTGCCGAAAACTCAACGGCAACGGATCGCCAAAGCTGCGGCTCGAGTGGGGGTGGGGGGCGAGCCCTGAAATATCTATAATGTCTCTCTTATGGAATATCGAAAGCTTGGCTCTTTGAACGTTTCCCTTGTCGGTATCGGATGTAACAACTTCGGCTGGCGCACGGACGCCGCCGGCTCCGCAACCGTCGTCGATGCGGCGCTCGAGGCCGGCATCAACTTCTTCGACACCGCCGACGTTTACGGCGGCGGGCAGAGTGAAGAGTTTCTCGGAAGGGCCCTCAAGGGCCGCCGCGATAAAGCAATCATCGCCACGAAGTTCGGAATGAAGATGGGCGACGGCAAAGAAGGTGCGGCCCCCCAATATATCCATCAGGCGCTCGATGCCAGTTTGAAGCGCCTTCAAGTCGACACGATCGATCTTTATCAAATTCATCAGCCCGATCCGAAGACGCCGATCGCCGATACGATGCAGGCCCTGGACGACGCGGTGAAGGCCGGCAAGGTGCGCGAGATCGGCTGCTCGAATTTCTCAGCCGAACAGATGCGCGCAGCCCGCGGCGTGACCGGCCCGCGGCATTTCGAAAGCGTGCAGAACGACTACAGCATGATGAAGCGCGACGCGGAGAAAGAAGTCCTGCCTGAATGCAAGCGCACCGGTGTCGCGTTCCTGCCGTACTTTCCGCTCGCGAATGGGTTGCTGACGGGAAAGTACCGCAAAGGCAAACCGCTTCCCGAGTCGAGCCGCGGCAAGGATGCCTTCGGCCCGAAGGTTTTCACTCCGGAAAACATCGAGCGCGTGGAAACCTTGATCGCATTCTGCGAATCCCGCGGCTACTCCCTGCTGGACCTCGCCTTCTCCTGGCTCGCCGCTCATTCCGAAGTCGCCAGCGTGATCGCCGGAGCGAAAACGGCCGATCAGGTCCGCGCCAATAGCCAGGCAGCATCATGGAAACTGACGCCGTCGGATCTGGCCGCAGTGCAGAGGCTTCTGTAAGGCTGCCGTGCCTGCGGCACGACTCTCCCCCTGTATCAGGGGGACAGTCGACTCTCCCCCTGATACAGGGGGAGAGCCCGCGCAAAGCGCGGGCAGGGGGTCGCTCACACACCATGTTGAAATCGAGGAGAGTTTGTCCGGTTAAATCCCGCGGCTGCACACCCGCGCTGTGACCAGCAACTGCCCGACATGCCGTTGCGTGTGCTCCGCTGCATGCACCAGAAGCCCCAAGGTGGTGGACGGCAACTTCGCGCGGCCGACCGCACGATACTCCGTCAATGTCTGTTTGTCCGTTTTTCTGAGCTGCTCCAGCGCGCGATCCACCTGAGCGTGAAACCTCTCGAGCATCTCACGTGAGCTGATCTCCGGATCCTCCTTGCCTTCCGCCGTGAGCGCCGCTGCCTGCTGTTCGTCGAGCGGATTTCCCCGCGCATACGTGAACAGCCGGTCGAGCACACCGGCGAGATGCTGGAGATGGAATCCGACCGATGCCACTCCTGCGGGACGTTCCCATAATCGTTCTTCCGGAAAGCCATCCATCTCGGCAGTGACTTCTTCGCGAGCCTGCAAGAGCGCGTGCGCCACCGGCTGCAGCAGGGCCGGGATATCCGGCAACGGACCTCTTAACCACACTTCAAGCATAGGAGGAGTCTATCCGTAAATTGTGGCTCGCGCACATTCCCCTCCTTCGATAAGGAGGAGAATGTGCGTGCCCGACAATTCATTTATATAGACCGCGCCTTGGATTCTGAAAATTCGAGTAACATACACCACACAACGGAGGACCGAATGAAACCACTCGCAGTCGTCATTGGAATTGTTGCAGCCATGCTGGCCGGCATCACGATGGCCTCGGCACAGACACCCGCCCCAACCATCGACGGATTGGTCGGGGCCGCAAAGAATGCGGCCGGCACCGACTGGGCCGGTACGTTTCTCCGTCTGTGTATTCCGCCGCCGCCCGCTCCAGCTCGAGGCGCCGGTGGCGGTGCTGGGCGTGGCTCAGCCGCGCGAGGAGCGGCTCCGGCGCCGCCTGCGAAAGATACCTGGTATGCCGAGCCGGCGAAAGTGGCCGACAACCTTTATTTTCTCGGTACGAAGATTCACAGCGCCTGGGCGATCGTCGGCAGCGACGGCATCATCGTTCTTGAAGCGCTCTTCGACTATGCCGCGCAGGACGAGATCATCGACGGCATGAAGAAGGCCGGTCTGGATAAAAATAAGGTGAAGTACATCATCATCTCGCATGCTCACGCCGATCACGACGGCGGCGCCAGGCTGCTGCAGGACGCGATGCCCGCGGCACACCTCGTTTATGGCGCAGAGGACTGGGATTCGGTGGACAAATCCGCGAACCACGCCGGAGGTAAACCGAAGCACGACATGGTTGCCACCGACGGCATGAAGTTCTCCGTCGGCGATACGTCGCTCCAGGTCCTCACGATGCCCGGCCACACTCCCGGCACGCTCTCGTTCCTCTTCGAGGTTAAGGACAACGGCAAGCCGCTACGCATCGCCTACATCGGCGGGACGGCAATCCCGTTCAACGGCACCCCCGCTTATTACGACGGCTACCTCACTTCATCCCGGAAAGTGGCTCGCGCCGCAGCGGATTTCGGCGCAACGGCCTTGATGTCAAATCATACCGAGTTCGACAACGCGTATTTCAAAGCGCATACCGCTGCCGATCGGAAACCCGGAGAAGCCAACCCGTTCGAGGTCGGCAAAGCCGCGGTCGCGCGTTACTTCACCGTCGTTCAAGACTGCACCACTGCGACGATGATGCGTGCCGCGGGCCAGAAATAGGGCGTCGGCGCGATGGGTTTTGAATTGTGGAACCTTGCTTGCACTCCTCGGCGCCTGGAGGATGCAATGAGTCCATACGCAGTTCAACACAAGACGCAAAACCACTTGCTCGATATCCCGAGCGCCGCATTTCAGGCCGGTTATTCGACGCGCCATTTCCGCAGAATTATCGAGGAAGACCGCATTCCGGTCGTGCGGATCGGGCAAAGAGATTTCATCACTGCGAATGCCCTGGAGGCCTGGAATGAGACCCACGGCGAATTCCGGCTTGACGAGTGCATCAAGCAAGTTGATAGATTGTTGCAGGAAGAGGCGCGCCGTACGCCCGAGCCGGTCCCGAGCTTCGACGACGAAGAATAGAATTGCCTTACGTCCGGGGAGCCAGCGGCACTGACAGATCCGTGAACGGCGCGTCAAAATGTAGTCGCGGGCTTAGCCCGCGTTCCAGTTTGGAATCATCGTTGACTCGCCCTATCGCGCCGGCGCCTGCGGCCGGAAACGCCACAGCGTGCTGTTAAAGCCAAAGCCGGCGACTTGAATCCGGCCGTCCGGAAGAAATCCGGCGGCGTGAACGTCGAATGACGGGTCGATCGGCAACTTGTCGACTTTTCCCGACTCCGGATGCAGAAGGCCGGCGGCCCAATTGAAACTGCCGACGGCCAGTGGCATCAGGATGGCGCCATCGGCGCGGATCGCGTTCGGAGTTAAAAAATAAACCAGTCGCACGCCGGGAAAAGACAGCGGCGTTTCTGCTCCCCCGTCGAGAGGCATTCGGACCAGCCGGATGCCTTCTTTATCGCTACGCTCTACCACCAGATACTTTCCATGGGGATCGACGCCGACGCTGCCGGCCTCCCCCATCATGCGCGGTTCGCCATCCTCCGCAGGCATGGTCCACAAATGGTCTCCGATAGTGTAATAAAGCGCCTTTCCATCAGCGGAAGCTGCCAGGGTGCTCACTTTCGAACCGTCCACTTTCGTCAGCCGTCTCAGAATCCGGCCATCGGCAATCGATGCAATGGCGATCTGGCGCGATGCTCCGGAGCCGATGACGAAAGCGATCGCATCAGTGCCGGCCAGGGCGATCGGCCCACTCGTTTCCTCCGAAGTCTGGATAAACGGCTGCAGGTCTGTACCTGGTTTTCCCAGCAGTAAGCGGCCGCGCCCTCCCACGACGGCCTGCACTATGACGCGGCCGTCGGCTATCGGCGGCGGCGTGAAGTCGGGTGTGGGCGCGTCGATGTGGACGATCTGTTCGGGCACCGCTGACGCCGAGGCCAGCTGCAGCATCTCAAACGGCCGGGATAACTGGTCCAGATAAATCGACCCGTCCGGACCGGCGTCGATTGCGGATGTGAAGTTCGTGGTAGAAATCAAAGTTCGCGCATCACCGCCGGTGCGAGGGATCTCAATGATCTCTTGCAAATCCCCGGCTTGTCCCGCTACGAGGATGAAGCGGTCGTCTTTGGAAACAGCCAGCTTCGGGACGAAGCCGGAGAACATATCCAGATCGATGTTCGACATGATGCGGCGCGTTGTTTTCGTGTTGAGATCGACGGTATACAAGTGATTTTTAGAATCCGGCTGGTCTGCCGCGATGCCCCAGAAGAGCGCTTCTTTCCCGTCTTTGAATGCGGGAGTGGTCTGCGAGTCGGATCCGACAAGCATCGCGGGATACGAATCGACGCGACCCGTCTCCGGCCAGAAGCGATAGAGCTGATAATGGCGGCTCGGGTTGATGCGGGCAACCAGCAGGCTTCCGTCAGGCAGCACCTCCGGATTCGCGGCGTCATCCAGGACGAGGCGTTCGCTGCCTCCCAGCGCAGGCACGCTGAATACGCCCCGGGGGGAACCATCGATGCGGCCGTAGTAGATCCGGGTGCTGTCTGGGGACCACGCAACATTGGTGGGATAACCGTGAGACCGGTCGTGGGTCAGGATCGTCCAGTCGCCGGAGTCGGGATGGATCACGCCGACCTGAGAGGTTCCTTCGACAAGCGCCACGAATGCGACGAGGCGGCCGTCCGGTGAAACACGAGGCTCCCCCGCAATATTAGGGCCTCCGAGGCGAGTTCCAAGCCATGCTGTTTCGGCCGGGCGTTTCATGGCTAACCACACAACTGCCGCCGCAAGAGCAACCGTCATGGCCGCAAGAATCAGCGATAAATAAGGACGCTTCGCCGTCCGTCCGGCTGCGGCTTCCGCTGCTGCCGGTGGCGGCGAGTGCAGTCCTCGAATGATGTCTTCAATCGCGAGCCGCGCATCGCCCGCGTCGCGCAGGCGCCGTCGAACATCCTTCTGCAGGCATCGAGCCATCAGCTCGCGCAATCGCGGCGGCGTTGTAGCCGGCAGATCCTGCCAGCTCACGTCGCGCGAAATAATGGACGCCATGATGTCCGGAATGGTCTCGCCGCCGAAAGCCTGCCGGCCCGTCAGCATTTCGAACAGGACGCAGCCGAAGGCCCAGATGTCCGTGCGCTTGTCGACGGCCTTGCCGCGCGCCTGCTCCGGACTGAGGTAGGCCGGCGTTCCCAGAATCATGCCCGGAACGGAAGCCGTCATCATTGTCGGGGAATGGGAAAAAGAAGTGGCTTCCTGTTCCTGAAGCGGCTTCGCCAGGCCAAAGTCCAGTACCTTCACTTTACCGTCGGGCGTCAGTTTGATGTTGGCGGGTTTCAGGTCTCGATGGATGACGCCGCGTTCGTGCGCTGCTTCGAGCCCCTCCGCGATCTGCGCTGCAATCGGTAAAGCATCTTCGACCGGGATCGGGCCTGACGCAATGCGCTCCGAGAGAGTTTCTCCCTCTACCAGCTCCATCACGATGCATCGCGTGCTCCCGGATTCTTCGAAACCGTAGATCTGAGCGACGTTGGGATGATTCAGGGACGCAAGCACCTGCGCTTCCCGTTTGAAACGCAGCAGGCGGTCCGCATCGTCCATGAAATCGTCGGGCAGCAGCTTGATCGCGACATCCCGCTGGAGCTTGACATCGCGAGCTCGAAACACCACACCCATGCCGCCTTCACCCAGGGCGGAGGTAATCTCATAAGGACCGATGCGAGTACCCGGCGTTATCGGCATGGCTTCCGGAATTATATCCGTTTAAGTTCAGATTAAGTTCAGAGCAGATTCCCCTCCTTTCCAGGGAGAGGAATCTGCTCGCCCGCGATTCATTCACACCTTCTACAGGTATAATGTGCGCGCTTATGCCGATCATCCGCAGACTGCAACTCGCGCTCCTCATCATGCTCATCGCCGGTTTTGCCGCCGGCGCCGCCGCGCAGCAGAATGCTGTTCCGCTGGAGACGGTTCTGGCGCGGGCATCCGAGTACGTGGCGCAGTACGAGGGCGAACTCGGCAATCTGATCGGCGCGGAGGAGTATGTCCAGTCCAGCGTATGGATGGATCAGAGCACTCCGCCCAAGGTCTTGATGCGTAGTCAGCGCAGAACGTCATCCGACTTTCTTATCATCCAGGTAGGCGATGAATGGGCGGCACTTCGGAAGGTCAATCGTCTCGACGGCAACAAAGTGAAGCAGACCGAGCCTTCGTTCGATCAGGCTTTCGACAATTCCCCGGCGGGCAACGTGAAGCTGCTCGATAACTTCAAGCAGGAAAGCACGCAGTACAACCTGGGCGATGTGCGCCGCGACATCAATCTGCCGACATTCGCGCTCCATGTGCTTCGTAAGAAGGAGCTGTCCCGGTTCTCCTTCGAACGGGCAGGCACCGCCAAAGTCGGCGGTGTTCAGGCCTGGAAAGTACGATTTCAGGAGATGACGGCGCCAACGCTCGTCGTCACTGGAAAAAATCAGCCGCTTTATTCGAAAGGCATGTTGTGGATCGAGCCCGACACGGGCCGCGTGCTTCAAACCGAATTCGACGTCGAGAGCCCTTCGCCCCGCTTGGATGCCTACATCGCCGTTGAGTATGGCGCCGGAAAGAACGTCAAGGTCCTCGTCCCGACCTCAATGGTAGAGCGCTATGAAAGCGCCTCTAATAAGGTGGAGTGCAGCGCCGGTTACTCCAACTTCCGGCCCTTCGAGGTCGATGTGAAATTCGAAATCGACGAGCCCAAATAGCATCCCGCCGGTCGAGCAACTCCTCAGCTTGACCAATTGCTGCAATCAAGGTTAAATCATGCGCGAGACACCCAGGCCAGTTCAGGAGAGATTTATGTCACGATCATTGCGCTACGCAATTGCTGCAGGTTTGCTGATTTCCGCATTACTGCTGATTCTGCCGCTGGCGGCGCAGAAGGGCGCGCTGCCGGGACAGTGGCAGTCCTATTCGGCGGATCATGGAAGCACAGGCTACTCGCCGATCGATCTGATCAACCGGGATAACGTCAAGAACCTCCAGGCCGCATGGAGCTGGAAGTTCGATAACTTCGGGAACACCAACTCGGAAGTGACGCCGATCATGGTCAACGGTATCCTCTATTTCCCGTTGAGTCCCCGGCGCACGATCGTCGCGGCGGATGCGGGCACCGGCGAAACGCTCTGGACGTGGAGGCCCCCGGAAGACCAGCGCGAGACTCGCGCCGCTCGCACCTATGCGCGCGGCGTCGCGTACTGGAAGGATGGCTCCGATGAGCGCATCGTGACGATCACGCCCGGGTTCCGGCTCGTCGCCCTCGACCTGAAGACCGGGCATCCCGTTCCCGGCTTCGGCCAGAACGGCGCCGTGGATCTCTTCGAGTCGCTGGATCTCGATTTCCAGGGCGACCTCATCGGCAGGATCGGCAACAGTTCGCCGCCCGTCATTTCCAATGGCGTCATCATGGTCGGTCCTGCACTGACTCCGAATACCCCTTCTTTCCATAACGTCAAGGGCGACGTGATGGGTTTCGACGCCCGCACCGGAAAGAAACTCTGGGTGTTCCACACGATTCCGCGCAAAGGCGAATTCGGCTATGACACCTGGCTGAACAACTCGGCCGACTACACCGGCAACACGGGGGTCTGGGGGCCATTCTCCACCGACGAAGAACTCGGCTATGCCTATCTCAACATCGAGGATGCGACGAACGACTTCTACGGCGGCCATCGTCCGGGCGCCAATCTCTTTTCGAATTCGCTGGTTTGTATCGATATCAAGACAGGAAAAAGAATCTGGCACCAACAGCTCGTCCATCACGACATCTGGGACTACGATATGCCGCCGGCGCCGATCCTCATCGATATCACGGTCGACGGCAGGCCGATCAAGGCCGTCGTGCAGACCGGCAAGCAGGCGCTGACCTATGTTTTCGACCGGACCAACGGAAAGCCTGTCTGGCCGATGCCCGAGACGCCGGTCAAGCAGACGGACATTCCCGGCGAATGGACGTCGCCGACGCAGCCCCTTCCGTCGAAGCCTCCAGCCTTCGGCCAGGTGGGGCTGCATGACAGCGACCTGATTGACTTCACTCCGGAATTGCATCAGCAGGCGGTTGCGGCGCTGAAGGCGTCCAACCTCCGCTATGGCGATGTCTTCATGCCGGGCTCGCTTGCAAATGCTCCCGACGGGACGCGCGGAACCGTCATGCTGTTCGGCGGCTCGAACTGGTGGGGCGGCAGAGCCGATCCGGAAACCGGCTTTGTCTATATCGCCGGGGCGACGAGTCCTTACGTCATCGCGCTGCATAAAAATACGCCTGCGGCGAATGCTCCGCCTCCGGATCCCAAGCTTCCCCCATTTGATTATGCCGGGGGCGGTGGCGCGCCGTTCCCGACGCTCCAGGGCTTGAGCATCATCAAGCCTCCCTACGGGCGAATCACCGCGTACGACATGAACAAAGGCACCATCGCATGGCAGATCGCGAACGGCGACACACCGGCGAATGTTAAAAATCATCCGCTCCTTCAGGGCTTGAACATTCCCAAGACCGGCACCGCGCGGCTGGTCGGAGTACTCCTCACGAAGACGCTGCTTTTTGCGGGCGACGGCACGAGCCCTGTGCTGCACGCTTACGACAAGAAGACCGGTGAAGATATCGCGCAGATCCCGATGCCCGGCATGCAGACTGGAGTCCCGATGACCTACATCCATCAGGGACGCCAGTTCGTTCTCATACCGGTTGGAGCAAATGCGCAAACCGGAACCGCGGCGCAGTTGGTAGCCTTCGCATTGCCCGCGCCCGGCGGCCGGGGAGGCCGTGGACAGAGGGGGCAGAGAGGGCAATAGTGTGAATGAATTAGTGCCGGAGGCGCGTCAGAGTATAGCCCCGGCCGAAAGGCCGGGAGTTGCACCAAGAGTCGCCCAGGTGGACATTCCCCGCCTTTCCAAGGCGGGGTGGCTGCGCCACTAATAAAACGGTCCCGTTCCTTAGCGGCGCAGACGGGGCGGTTAGTAACTTCGACAAAATAAGGTGCGCTGCGCGGTTCCTTGATAACCGCCCCGCCCTCGCGTTCTAACGGTTTGATCGCTCGGGCACCCCGCCTTGGAAAGGC
>DASXLG010000382.1 GCA_036496425.1 Terriglobia bacterium
CCTGCAGCCAGCATTTCTAAACTTCTCGCTTGCAGTCGCGCCCTGCAGCCAGCATTTCTAAACTTCTCGCTTGCAGACGCGTCCTCCAGCGAGCATTTCTAAACTTCTCGCTTGCAGTCGCGCCTTGCAGCGAGCATTTCTAAACTTCTCGCTTGCAGACGCGCCCTGCAGCCAGCATTTCTAAACTTCTCGCTTGCAGTCGCGTCCTGCAGCCAGCATTTCGCAACTGCTGCCTTGCAGAGGGGTTTGCTTCTCTGCCATACGGGCCGCGTCCGCCGAGAACGAAACATTCACGTTACTGTTCAATGAGATACGGGCCTGCGCGGACTGCCTTCGATGCAAAACGGGATGTATGGACCGTTGGTCCTTCTCCTGTGCATCGCCGGCTCCGCTAAATACAACGTTATCTGGCGGTTCGGATTCCATACGGAGTCGCAGCAAGAACGACTATCTCGCGGCGCCGGTCACAGCGTACCAGATCGAATCTGCCTGCTGAAGGGCGGCCGGCACATCCGCCTTCAGCATGAACCGTTGCTTCGCGAGGTCTTCGGCTGCGCGCGCCACTTGGCGCAGGTAATCGTCGTGGCCGGTATAGCGCTCCTCGAGCGACTTTCTGCTGTCGCCGGTGCGGATGCGATCTTTTCGTGTAAGCGGAAATGGATCGAAGCTGCCGGTCAAGCCACTGAGATACTGGAGACCGCGCAATTGCGGAAGCGCCACGTTCCATCCGGTGTAAGTTCCCAGCGGGACCGCAATTTCCGGAATTTGAATTCCTCCGCGATCGTTTCCATCCGCATTGACCTGCGGGACAAGCAACGGATAATGCGCGCCGAGCGCCGGCGGTTCGTTCACGATGATGCGCCGGCTGTTGAATTCGGGACCATAGTCCATTCGCCATACAGAAGGCATGTAGTCCGGGAAAGAAATTGACGGAACATGAGGAAATTCGACCGCTGTCAGCGGCACAAGATCACCCGAAGCGATCGACGGATACTTCGATGGCGGAGGAGCCGTATCGCGCCGCACCCAGGCGTCGAGATCGAGCAGCAAAGCGCGCTGAACCCAACGCTGCTGCGCGAAATTCAGATACTGCTTGAACTGTTGTGCTCCTCTGGTGGGTGGCAGCGGTCCGGACGCATGCGGCGTTCCGGCGATGAAATAGAGCCGCGACGTGGGCGCCAGGGGAACATCTTTCGAGCCGTCTTCCGTGGTGTGGGTCAGCGAGCCGGCGCGAGCCCAATACTCCGTAGATGAAAATGTATAGAAAATCTTCGGCGCAACGCCGGCCGCCCGGGCCCTGGCGAGCAGTCCATCATCCGTAAACGGCGGCAGATCGACGGGACGAAGAATCGAAAGTACGGAGTTGCCGGCCTGTCCGGGCATGGCGAACCGGTGATTGAAGCTCCCTCCGCCCGCCCCGGCCGATGCGATCATCAGTCCATCGAATGCCATATGCCCGCTCTCATCGGCATTGAACCCATCGCGCACGAACTCGCGCAGGAACCGTCCGCTTTGCGAGTACCCATATCCGATGACGTGCGGTTGCATCGCGGCGCTGACGCGCAGCGGCGAGGAATCCGGAGCGTGTTTAAGGTAAGACGCGAAATCCCGTATCGCCGCAAGTCCAAGCCCGGCGACCGGTGAACCTTTCGCCCCGTAGACCGTTTCATACAATCCGGGCTTGAGGCCGCCGCGCAGCAGGACGGCGCAGCCGTTGTAGATGAAATCCCAATTGCTGCGGGCGAGCGTCTGCGGTTGCTGGTCGATTCCTGTCCGGAAGGTGACTTTCGCGTTCTTCTGACCGCTGCCGGACGCGCAATACGAGAGGCGGAACGCCGCCATCTCCGCAGCCGCTGTTTGAATATGAGTATCGCGGACAGCGCCCTCGACCTCCGCCGACGGCGCCTGAAAGGTCAAACCTTGCGCTGGCTGAACGTCAAATTGCCAACCCAGGAAGGCCAGCGTGAATCCCTGCTCCAGGACAAACCGGTCGCCAAGTTGCCAGGATTCCGGAGCGAGGTCCTGCTGCCGCGCTCCGCTCATGAGTCCGAGCGACTGGTCCATGCCGCGATTCACGACTTCCAGAAAGACGGTTCCGCGCGCCTGCTGCGCCTTCTTCGGTTTGAAGAAGAGCAGATCGCCCGAGAATTCGACCATGCCGTCCTTGTCCACCGGCGCAAGATCGATATCGGCAATGTTCCGGTTGGCAGGCAGCTTCGGGTCGATTTTGAAATAGACGCGCCCGATCAGACGCTCGTGCGTGCCGGCGTTATCGCGCCGCCGGATTTCCACTCGAACAACTTCAGCAAATACCGCTCTCGATATGAAAAGCAAGAACAGCCCGAATTGCAGAAATCGAAACCGGCGCATGGAGTGCCCAATTATACCCATCATGGCGCGGCGCCTGAGCGAGAATGCCGGAATTCGCCAGGGACAGGATTATTCCATTCCAGTGGCGAACCGAATGCCTCGCAGGTAGGAATTCAGTTCTGCTTTCTCCACATTTTTGCGCATGACTGTGGAAAGTGCGGAAGCAGGATCATCGATCAGTTTCATCACTTCGGCGAGCACTGCTTCAACGCGGGTGATTTCCTGATCGACCTTCGAGGAGGCCACCGGCGAGATACCGTGGGGATTTCTCGAAGAGGCAGCCGTCTCCTTCGGGGAGGCCGGAGCTGCCTGCATTTTGCCGGCCTGCACCGACGTTTGGAGCGTCTGAATCTGCTCCTCCAGAGCTTTCCTGGCGGCCGTGGCGGCCTGCAACTGTTCCTCGAGGCCTTTACGGACAGCTTCGATTTCCGCGAGTCTGACCTCACGCAGTGTGAGTTTCCCTGCGATTTCGGCACGGCTGGTTTCAAGCTCAGCCCGGGCGGCCGCGGCGGTCTTTACTTCCTCACGCAACGACGAGATGGATTCTTCGGCACGCGCGAAACGGTCGGCTGCCTCTTTGAGGCGAGTTTCCGAGTCACGCCGGTTTGCGCCCGCTTCCGTCAGCTTATCGTCCACTTGCTGCTTTTCCGACTGAAGCTGTTTGAAGTCCGACTGCGTCTTGTTCAGATGAAATACGGTCTCAGTCAGCCTCACTGCCGTCTCCTGCAAGCGGGCCTCGACGTCATTCTTTGCAGTCAACGCGTCGCTCAGCCGCCCTCCGATATCTCCACTTTCGGAGTGAGTTCGCTCGAGATCGGCCTGCAGTTTTCCGATCGCCTGCTCGGATCTCGACGCCGCGGCTGCCGATTCGGCCAGCTTTCGCGCGAGGTCTGCCTTCTCTGCCTGTTCCGTCTCGAGCTCCGTGCGCAAATTGAGCAGAGATTGCTCCAGGTCCTTGAAATGGGCATCGGCCTGGGCGAATTTGCGTTCGAATTCTTCTTTTTCGTGCTGAGTGACTTTCAGCTCGGCCTGCAACTTAACGACAGCATTGTCGGCCTGGGCCCGGCGCAATTGGGCTTCATGCAGCTGGGTTTCCAGCTCCTGCTTCCCTGTTTGAGCCTGACCGGTATCCGCCAGCAGCCGCGCAACGGACTGTTCGGCATCCGAACGTTTGCCCTCGGCCTGTTCAAGCCGGGTTTGAATCTCAATTTTCTCCGCGCTGAGTTTCCGATTCTGACTCTGCAAGTGAGTGAGGCTCTGTTCCATCGTAGACAGCTTCACAGCGATCTCTTGCAACCGGGCCCGATCTCCCTGTTTCTGTCTGGTGAGCAGTTGAGCATCGGCCTGTAGACCATTGACGGCGAGTTCGGCTTCCGACCGTTTGGCCTCGGATTCCCGCAATTTCTGTTCGAGTTCCTGCTTCTCCGAAGCAAGCTGCCGGGCATCCGATTGAACGGCGTTCAGACTTTGTTCCGTCTCGGAAACCTTGTCACCCATACGCCGAAGCGAGGTTTCAAGATCCAGCCGCTCGACCCGGGTTTGGCCCAGTTCAGAATGGAAGCCGGCCAAAGCGCTCTGGGTTTCGTCCAGCTTCGCTTTCCAGGCTTGTTTTTCCTCTTCGAATTCTTTCGCAGTGGCTTGCAGCTGCCGCTCGATCACTGCCTTTTCGGTTAGAGCCAGTTCGAGCTCTTTGGCATATTTGGCACGGAGTTCGGCATGCGTTTGCTTTCGAACCGCCTGCTCGGCTTCGGCCATGGTTTCTTTCAGTTGGTTTTCTACCGCCACCGCAACGTCTGCCAGCGAGCGCAGGAACTCTTCCTTGAAATTGCCTTCGATCGTCCGCAAGGCTGCCAACGTTCGATCGATCTCAGCAACGACTGGCGCGAAAGATGCCGGCAAGTTCTCCAAGCGGCGTTTGTCATCTTCGGGGCGGGTAGTTGTCGACATATCTCCTATCAACACAGCCAGCGTACGCAGTCAACCTGCAAACGCGATTATACGTCTACATTTTCATCTGTGAAATGTGCGTATCAATAGAGAGCGGGTGGAGGCGCGCAGCCAGCGGGTGGCGTAAGCTGCGCGGGTTCTCTCCACTGCACTCACTATAGCTTTTCGGAGATTTGCATCTGCGGAGCTGGAACTTCGTCGAACTGTATCCGGCTGAACAGCTGTTTGCTTTGCCGCACCCTTTCGATGAGTTTCGGCAGATCGGTGGAAGCGTGCACCTTTGCAACGTAGCCGAAGGCGCCGAGGCGGAAGGCTTCTTCAACGACATCGTCGGATGTTTCCTGAGAAACAAAAACGATCTTGATGTTCGGAAGGGTTTTGAGGATCTTTCGGGCGGCATGGATTCCGCTCAGTTTGGGCAGACCGACGTCGAGAAGGATCAGATCGGGACGCAATTCGTCCGCCTTCTGAATCGCTTCCAGTCCATCAGAGGCTTCACCGGCGATCGGAACGCCGGGCAATTCATCAAGAATAGAACGGGTCATTCGCCGGAACGGCTCAAAATCATCGACGAGTAGCACGGTGACAGGTAGCATCTTTACTCATCCTTAATTTGCACCCTGTGCAAAAATGTGGAAAATCTTCTTTCTCGGAAGGGCCCGATCTTATCATTTGTTGGAATAAATTCCGATACTGTTATATGTACTTCGAATGATCCCCGAAAAGGCATCCGAAAAACCGAAAGGGACGAGTTCGGACTACGAGCTCTTCTATGAAGCGTTCCAGGCGAGCCCTATCGGCATGGCGCTGGAGGACATCGAGGGACGCCCTTTGCACGTCAACTCGGCGCTCTGCTCCATGCTCGGGTTCAGCGAAGAAGAGATGTGCGGCAAACATTGCGTTGAGTTTTCTCCGCCCGACGATGCGCAGAAGGATTGGGCCTTATTTCAGCAGCTGAAAGCCGGCGCCATTGATCACTATAGTCTGGAAAAGCGCTTCATCCGGAAGGACGGCGCGCTGACCTGGGGCCGCCTGAGCATCTCGCTTTTGAGTCATCAGGCTTCTTCTCTGGTCGTCGCCATGGTGGAGGATGTCACGCCGCTGCGCGAGAGCGAAGAGCGTTTCCGGCTGGTCGCAAACGCAGCCCCGGTGATGATCTGGATGGCGGGTACCGACGCTTTGTGTAACTACTTCAATGAACCGTGGCTGGCCTTCACCGGCCGTCCGTTGCAGGCTGAACTCGGGAACGGTTGGGCGGACAGTGTGCACGCTGAAGACATGACGCAGTGCACCGAAACATATCTTCAGGCTTTTGCACGGCGCGACCCCTTCACGATGGAGTACCGCCTTCGCAGGAATGACGGAGAATATCGCTGGGTGCTCGATTCCGGTGTTCCGCGATTTGATCGCGACGGCTCCTTTGCGGGTTACATCGGCTCGGCGGTCGACGTGACCGACCGCAAACGCGCGGAAGAAGCGGTGGTCAATCTCGGCCGCCGGTTGATCGAGGCGCAGGAGGACGAGCGCCGCAACATCGCCCGGGAGCTGCACGACGACATCGGCCAGAAGCTAGCCATGTTGTCACTCGAACTGCAACAGGCAGCCGCACTCGTCCCCGCTTCGCAAACGGCGCTCCACAACCAGATCGACTTGCTTGTAGGACGTACGTCGGAAGTTATCGAAGATGTCCGGACGCTTTCACACCAGTTGCACTCGTCCAAACTGGACACCGTGGGCCTGGTGGCGGCCATCCGGGGGTTTTGCCGGGAATTCGCCGAACAACGGCGAGTGCAGGTCTCGTTCATGTACCGGGAAGTACCCGACAACCTGTCGCACACGGTGTCGCTTTGCCTCTTCCGGGTTTTGCAGGAAGCCCTGGGCAATGCGGCAAAACACAGCGGAGCGACGGAAGCCGAAGCCCAGCTGGTGCGGGTCGCCGACGAGCTTCAGCTGACGATTCGAGATGCCGGAGTCGGCTTCGACGCGAGCACTGCGATGTACAACGAAGGCATCGGCCTGATCAGCATGCGGGAAAGAGTGAATCTCGCCAAGGGCACGATCCTGATCAAGTCCAAGCCGCAGGAAGGGACGGAAATCACTGTCCGCGTTCCGATCGCGCTCGACCCTTCCGGCGAAGAGTAGTCGCGGGCTTTAGCCCGCTGCTACAGCTGCACAATTTTTTCCGTTACCGCTGCTTTCTCCGTCGCGATCAGGCCAATACCCGCGAGAATGACAACTCCCCCTGCGATCAGCTGCGCGGTTACAGGCTCGTGCAGCAGAAGATAAGCAAAAGCCACGGCAAACACCGGTATGGTGCACAACAGAATGGAGGCCGCGCTGACG
The DNA here is from genome assembly GCA_036496425.1 of Terriglobia bacterium. NCBI lineage: Bacteria > Pseudomonadati > Acidobacteriota > Terriglobia > Terriglobia bacterium. The sequence continues at coordinate 6,661 of DASXLG010000382.1, forward strand.
TCGATCAGCTCCTGGGCGCGGGCATAGGTCCAATAGACGACGCCCGTGCCGAAGATCGTCAGCACGATGAACATCAGAACCGGCGACAGCGCGGCGTGCACCGTCAACGAGCCGCTGCGAAACATCCACGGCGCCGTGATGAGAGCCGCGACGGAAAAGATCGGCGTGAGCCGGCGGAACAGGCCGCCGGCCAGCGTCGACCGGCGCTGGGCGACGGCGTACAATGACCAGGAAATTCCCGCCAGCATCACGAGGATATTGCCGAGGACGCGATCGCCTCTGGTGACGTCCGCCATATTCAAGCCGTCGACACTGACGAGCAAGACGCCGCCGAGCGTGATCGCACCGCCGGCCAGCCTCCGCGAATTGAGCCGCTCGCCCAGAAACCACATCGCGAATGCAATGGTCGAAAGCATCTCGATGTTGACGACAAGTCCCGCCACATTTGCAGCCGTACGCTGCAAACCATAGTTGTATAAGACAAAGTCCGCCCCGAGGCCCGCGCCGGCCAGCCAGGTCCAGAGATCCGCCACAAACCATCGCGTACCGGGACCCGCCAGAACCCGAAACAGGACAGCCGCAACCGCCAGGCGCACAAAAGACAGGAACTCGGGACTGAATCCCTCCAGCGCTCCCTTTGTGACGACCGGAGTGAGCCCCCAAAGCCCGGCGGAAATGAGCGCCAGAAAAACACCTTCACTATGGTGAGCCGCATGTTTCACGAGGCAAGTGTAGACGATAGCCAAGTGGCGATAGAAGATGGTGACCCTCGCCGGGCCATTTGTTCACCAGACTGCAGATGCCCGCTTCCACTTCCGCGCCGCGTCCTCCGAAGACTCATAGAAGACTCATAGAAGGCTGCAAACCCACCAGAACCCCCATCAGGCCAGGATTATCGCGGATCGCGCGCGACATACTGCAGCCCAACGAACCCTTCAAGCGTCAAAAGCATTTTCGGCGAAAGAATTGCTAAATTCTAGAGTCGTATGCCGATATGTTCAAAATCATAGACGAGCGGCGATGATTAAAAGAGGTAGAAGATGTCGCACGAGGAATCTGCAGCTCCGGAGGGCTTACCTGAAAACTGGACTCCATTAGAAAATCGGCGGGATTGGTGGAAACCGTTCCGAATCAATCTTCTAATCATTAAAAATAACTCGCGATGGGTGATGCTGACGGTCATCCCCGTCCTTCTGGCAACCATCGGCCTGTTTGAAGCACGTACATCTGAAATCGAAGCGAGAATTCTGTCGTCGCTCGCATCCAAGCTTTCCTACACGGTCCAGCCGGGGCCGAGCCCGACGATCACCTTTCCGCTTGGCGGCCCCTTCAACGAACAACGCGGTTACGCAGGACTCCCGGAATTCGAGCACCGGCTGACGGATGCGGGGTTCCGCGTAGTGGCACAGGCCCGCCTTTCTCCGGAACTCGAACGTCTCGCCCGCTGGCGGATTACTCCACCCTTCCGGGAACCCGCCGTGACAGGTCTGGTCGTCCGTGGAGAAAACAGCACGGTGCTCTATGATGCCGGCGCCCGCGAACAGGCCTTCAAAACCTATGCCGACATCCCTACTCCGGTCGTCAAGGCGCTGCTGCTCGTCGAAAACCGGGAATTGGATGAGGATTCGGACTTCGCGACTCGCAATCCCGTGGTCGACTGGGGACGCCTGGGCAAGGCCGGACTGATGTACGCCGGCCACAAGATCGGACTTCCCCTCCCTGTGGAAGGCGGCAGCACGCTGGCGACACAGATCGAGAAGTTTCGCTACGCCGATGGCGGCCGGACGAATTCCGCCGCAGACAAACTGCGCCAGATGCTCAGCGCCAGCCTTCGCGTCTACCGCTCCGGGCCGGACACCCGCGCCGAGCGCCGTGAAATCGTTCTGGATTACGTGAACTCCGTCCCGCTCGCCGCCGCCCCCGAGTATGGCGAAGTTTATGGCATGGGGAACGGACTGTACGCCTGGTTCGGCATGGACCTCGCCGAAACGCGCGCCGTCTTTTCCGGGCCGGCTCCCTCTCCAGACAAGGCTCGCGCCTTCAAACACATGATGGCGCTGATCTGCGCCGCCCGCGCGCCATCCTTTTATCTGGCGCAAAATCGCGGCGCTCTTGAAACGCGCGTCGACTTCTATGTCCGGCAACTGGAAACCGATGGCACCATCTCCAGCGATTTCGCACGCGCTGTGGAAGCAACTCCTCTCGAGTTCCTGCCGCATGCGCCACTGCCTCAATCCGTACCCTTTGTCGAACGGAAAGCGACGAACGCCCTCCGCGCTCACCTCCTGGCCGATCTCGGCATACCGGATTTGTACACGCTGGATCGCCTGCACCTGGACGCCGACACCACGCTGAATGTTCCGCTGCAAAACCAGGTGCTCCGGCTCCTGGGACAAATGCAGGATCCCGCTTTCGTTCAGGCCCAGGGTCTTCGAAACGACAAATACCTGTTCATGCGCGGCGATCCGTCCCAGGTAACCTACAGCTTCACGCTGTTCGAGCGGACACCCGAAGGCAACCTGCTTCGCGTACAAGCCGATACCCTGAATCAGCCTTTCGATCTGAACGAAGGAATGAAACTCGAACTGGGCAGTACGGCCAAGCTGCGCACCCTGGCTCACTATCTCGAACTCATCGCTTCGCTTTATCAGGGCTACCATGGCCTCGACGCCGCAACTCTGGCATCCAAGGTCAAGTCGGCTCCCGATCCGATTACGCAGTGGACGGCGGATACGATGCGCGCGAATCCGGATATCACTCTCGCGTCGCTTCTCGACCAGTCCCTCGACCGCCAGTATTCCGGCAATCCTGGTGAGGTCTTCTTTACCGGCGGAGGCGCACACGTCTTCGCCAATTTCGACAAAGAGGAAAACTCTAGAAATTTCACGTTGCGTGAGGGCCTGGCCCAATCGGTTAATCTCGTCTATATCCGTTTGATGCGGGACCTCGTGCGGTTTCATGAAGCGCGCTTGTCGTACAACACCGACACGATCCTGAACGATTCGGACAATCCGGTTCGCCTCAAAATGCTTGGCGAGATCGCAGACAAGGAATCGCAGCACATCCTGTTCGACGCATTCAAGGATTACCGGGGCCTGGATGAGCAGGCGATCGTCGACAAGATTCTCGGAAGCCGGAACACATCGCAGCGCCAGCTGGCGATGCTCTTCTTCGCCTGGAACCCCGGCGCCGGCGCGGACAAACTCGCACAGTGGCTTGCGGCGCGGCACGCTGCCGTTACCCCGGAGGAAGCAGCCAAATTGCTCAAGTCCTATGACCCGAGCCGCCTGAACATCTCCGATTACGGTTATCTATTGAGCCGCCATCCTCTCGATGTCTGGGCCTCCGGCCAGATGGCCAATCAGCCCTCGATGACATGGAACGACTTGTTCAAGAAAAGCGCCGACGCCCGTCAGGTCACTGCAAAATGGCTTTTCCAGACCAAGAACCGCCGGGCGCAGGACCTCCGGATCCGGATCCGGATCGAAGAGGATGCCTTCGCCCGGATGACCCCGTACTGGCAGCGGCTCGCGTTTCCTTTCGATCATCTCGTGCCCTCCTATGCGACGGCGATTGGAAGCTCTGCGGATCGTCCGGTGGCTCTGGCCGAGTTGATGGGCATTATTCTCAACGGCGGTGTACGCCTGCCGATTCAGCGCCTTGAAAAGTTGCGCTTCGCGGCGGACACTCCATATGAAACCGTCTTTGAACCGCAGCAGCAGTCCGGCGAACGCGTCATGGAGCCGGAAGTCGCTCATGCTTTGCATGACGTCGTGATCGGCGTCGTGCAGAACGGAACCGCCAGCCGGCTGGTGCACGCCTTTCGCGAACCTGACGGAAAGGAAATCGTCACCGGCGGAAAGACGGGCTCCGGCGACAACGAATACAAAACCCGCCGGTTTAACAAGGTTATCAGCCGCACCGGCACCTTCGTGTTTTACATCGGAGATAAATATTTCGGAGTCGTCACGGCCTACGTCGCCGGCTCCAAAGCCGCCAGTTACGGATTCACAAGCGCACTTCCCGTGACTGCATTGAAGCTGCTGGCGCCGACGCTGATGTCGACGCTGCCCAACATCGCGGAGAACTGAGACAAAAGAATCAGACACAAAAGGCACAAAGGGAGAGAGGGTGGGGGCACGCTCACACCACCTCGTACCATGAACTGCGGCCGCGGCCGAGAAGCCGCAGCCGCCCGGCTTGAACGAGCTGGCGGAAATGCAGCTTCAGCGTGTTCCGATTGGTCTGCGTCAGCTTCACGGCGTCCGATAACGTGAGCTTGCCGTGCTGTTTCACAAGCTCGAGCAATTGTTCGTCGAGTGCCGGGAGCGCCCCCATGAGCTTCTCCCGCTCGACCTTTTCCGCCAGGGCATTCTTCTGTTCCACGAGTGACTGAAGGAAAAATCGAATCCAGTCCATGAGACGGGATTCATCCCTATCCAACGTGCCCTGCGCGCTTCGCAGCGCACGGTAATACTGCTCCCGGTTTTCTTCGACAACGCGCTCGAGCGAACTGTACGGCGCGTACGCGTATCCGGTCCACAACAGGAGAAGGTTCGTGAGCACGCGCGCAAGCCGGCCATTGCCATCCTGAAACGGATGGATCGCCAGGAACCGCACCACAAACACGGCAACGACAAGGAGAGGATGATGCGTGTGGCCCGCCAGCTCCCGGTTCGTATATGCCACCAGCTCCTGCATCAATCGCGGAGTATCAAAAGGCGCTGCGGTTTCGAAAATAACGCCGACGCTCCGGCCGTGCGCATCGAAAGCCTCGACATTGTTCACCAGCGTCTTGTAGTTGCCCCGATGATGTTCGTCCCGGTTCGAAAATTTCAGCAGTATCCCGTGGAGCTGCTTGATGTAGTTCTCCGTCAGCGGAATTTCGCGCCACGAATCGAAGACCAGCTTCGTCGCCTCGGCATAGCCCGCGACCTCCTGTTCGTCCCGCGTCCGGAAGGACCCGAGATCCAGATTGGACAGCAGCATGTCGACCTCGCGATCCGTCAACTTTGCGCCTTCGATGCGGGTCGAGGCCCCGACCGACTCGACCGTCGCGATCTGCTTCAGAGTGGCCAGCCGTTCCGGCGCAAGCGTGCCGAACGCCTTCCAGGCGCCTTTGAACTCGTCAATCTCACCCACAAGCCTCAGAAGGTCGGATGTAAGTATCAGATTCTTAAATGGATCCAATGGCATATCCGCAATTATACCCGAATCTACCCGCAAGCATGGATTGGGTGTTTTCGGGTATAGCTGCGGGTATAATGTTTCGCATGACGACGCTAGGGTTTCAGAAATGAAAATGATGCGGGTTCACGTAACGGTTTGGCTGGTGTTGTTGCTCGTTGGTTTGGGCGCCGGATTCATTCCGGAATATCTCAAGAATCGGGAATTGCGGGCACAGCTCGAAAACCCGCAAAAGGCGATCGATGCCCTGAACCTTCAAATTCAGCTCTCCGAATTACGGGACGACGCAAGCCTGGCGCTCCTCGAAATCTCGCGTCAGAACTTCGGATTGGCCCGAGACCACGTGAGCGAGTACTACGGCAAGTTGAAAGATTTGACCGATACAGTACAGGATCCTGCCCTCAAGAAATCGCTTCAGGATCTTTCGATGACCCGCGATACCATCAACACCAACCTCTCCACAACGAATGCCGCCTCGCTTGCAGCCTGGCAACCCGTTGTCCTGAAAACCTTCGAAGTCACAAAGAGCGCCAAGTGAAGAGATGATTAGCCACAAAAGGCACAAAAGGGAGCCCGGGTGTTTCCCCCTTTGTGCCTTTTGTGGCTGATTTTTTACTTCCCTACAATGTGGGCGCGATCCTTTTCGTTTTCGCAGATGCTCTCGATGAGTTCGGTATCCGGAAGCAGGTTGAACGGTATGCTCACGGACCATGGCTTGGTGTAGGCCTTGGGATCATCAAAGGTGATTTCAACGTCCAGATGACCGAAATCGGGCCGCCGGAAGCGTTCGGTAACGCGCAGCGCCTCGGTATGCGGATGCCCCGGATCATCGAACCAGCTTTTGTCGTTGAATCCGATCGTTTCGGCAACGAATATATCTCCGTCCCAGCGCCCGATGGAGTAACCAAACCAGCTCGGGCTGGCATCCGCCGGAAAACGGCGGCCATCTGTAAAGATCTGACGGAAGTGATTAAATTCCTCGTAGAGAATGACCATTTCACCCGGAGTCTGAACGATCTTGAAGGGTGAGTTCGGAACCAGCATCCCATCCGGAATCCCGTGTGGAATGCATCGCTCGGAAGGGCGATCTTTGCCGAGCGATTCCGCGCGCTGCCTGTATAGTTCCGCTGCCGATGGCTGGAACGGCGCTTCGCCGATACCGGTGGTGATATCGAATAAGTATTTGTTCGTCCCGACCCGCCAGATTCCTGAAAGATTCGGTTTTCCCTCGGCGGTCTTCGGCGCGGGCGCGGAAAGATCGGGCTTGCCGTCCGGTGTGCGTGGAGTATTGGGAAGCGCGAGAGCGATCCATTGGGCAAGAAAGACGGCGAGCAATCCAGGCATGATCACTTCCCTACGCGGTGCTGCCAGTCCAACTCGTTCTCGCAGACACTCTCCATAATTTCGTTGTCGGCAAACAGCTCGAAATGAAACGTAACATCCCAAGGGCGCAGGTACGCTTTCGGATCGTCGATCGTGAGTTGCATGTCCAGATGTCCGAAGTCACGGCGCCGGAAACGCTCGATCGCATGATATGCATCGCTGTGGGGATGCCCGCCGTCATCGAGGTAGGTCTGGTCATTGAGACCGCGGGTATCGACGACGAAGGTATCGCCTTCCCACTTTCCGATCGAATATCCGAGCCACGTGGGATCCATCTGCTTCGGGAAGTCACGGCCGTCGGTGAATACCTGCCGGAAGCGGCCCTGGTTTTCGTAAAGAATCAGGGTGACGCCGGGCGTTTGCAGGATCTTGAACGGAGTTGCGGGCACCAGCATCGCATCGGGAATTCCGTGCGGAAGGCATCGTCCGGACGGCCGATCCTTGCTGAAGTTTGCCTGCCGCTCCTTATATAAAGCCGCTGCCGCAGGTTGAAACTCCACAACGATGCCGTCGGCAGCGATATTGTCGAGGTACTTTCCGTCAGGATTCCGCCAGAGGCCGGAGAGGTCGGGTTTGCCGTCGGCAGTCTTTGGCAGCGGGGCGGTCAGATTCGGTTTGCCGTCGGGAGTCCGTGGAGTGTTGGGTAGCGGAACATTCACCCACTGGAAAAGAAGAAAGAAAACCGCTGCAAATGAACTCATGTCATTGATTGCGGTAAATGAATCAGCCACAAAAGGCACAGAAGGGAAACCATTAGCTCCCTGTGTGCCTTTTGTGGCTAACTTCTTCGCCGAATTGCGGCCTAGTCTCTACGGAGCTTGAACGTCGCTTTGGTGTTGCCGTAGTTCCAGGTACCGGTAATTGTACGGTTGTACGATCCGATGTTTTCGAGCTTGCCATCGGCGACGAAATGAGCGGCTTGCCCTTTATCGTCTTTGCCGTCGGCTTCGATATGGACCGTCCATTTGGACGAATCCAGTGTGCAGACTTTCAATGGGTATGAATCGGGACCGGGATTCACAAGGCCTTTGACTTCCTTGCCGTCCCAGTTCAATTCGACAGTCAGGTGGTTCCGGTTGGCGGTTCCTACTCCGTAGTCGCCGTACCAGGTACCGGTCAAAGGATGACCTTCCTGAGCAAGTCCGGAAACAGTTAAAGCCAGGCCGGCTAAAAGGCAAACAGCAAAGGCTGTTTTCAATCGCATCTTACCTCCAGAAAAATTACGGAACGATGACACTTGTACGATCGACTTTCTCCTGTTCGCCGACGAGCAGCACAGGAGCGAAGTTATTGTCTTGGCAAACGTATTCGAAAAGTTCTGCGCCGGCACTCCAACGCATCGTCGCCGAACTCGTCCAGGGCGCTGTATAAGCGCCAGGATCATCTACGGTGACTTCGTATTTCAACGTGTTGTGATCGGTACGGGTAAACCTCTCGACATAATGCAGTTTTTCAGTGTGCGGCGAGCCTGCGCGATCCATCCAGAAGCCTTCATTGAAGCCGGTATTGTCGACGACCAAGGTGTCGCCTTCCCAATGTCCGCGCGAATCGCCGTAATAACTCGGAACGAGATTGGCGGGATGGGGCTTCCCATCCATATAGATGATGCGGTACGTGTGTGGGCCGCCGATGTCGAAAATGTAAATCCTCTGCAGATCAGGCATCTCGACGATTTCGGTGCCGTAGGGTGTCACGAATTGGCGCGCGCCGCCAGAAGGTTTGCAGCGTGTATGCGGTTCGAATTCGTTATTTCGGCGATACTCGACAAGAGCCTTCGCCCACGGCTGGAACGGCGTTTCAGTTCTTGGTGGTTGATTGGCCTGGCCACCACCAATCCCGCCGCCACGGCCTTGACCACCACGTCCCTGCGCATTCGATCCTTGACCTGCTGCTTGACCTGCCCCGGGGTTCAGGTTCACTTGACGGTTCGGTGTCGGATCGAACGAGAGGCTGCCGCAGCAAGATCCCCAAGTCCCGTTCTCATCAGGACCGGCGCCCAAACGCGGATGTCCATCGGGCCACCGGGGTGTGGGTTTTGCAGGCACATTGGCCTGATTGCCACGCCCACCGCCACGGCCACCCCGACCACCAGCCGGCTGGTTACCCAGGAAAGTCTGGCCGGCCCCGCCTTGAGGCTGATCCGCCTGAGGCTGCTGGCCCTGAGCTCGTTGCCCCTGCGCGTGCAATAAAGACGGCACGGCGAGCACAATAATGAGCGCCAGCACGAGTGCTGCAGACGCAATAACTACTTTTCTCATTGAAATCCTCCTGAGCGATTTCACGGCCGATTGTCCTGACAATAATAAACCGGCATCTCTTCTCCAGCAACCCACTTCAGGGTCCAGTTGCTGGTCCACTGCTTCGTATATGCGCCCGGATCATCGACAGTCACCTCGTACTTCAAGGTGTTCATGTCGGAACGCGTAAAGCGTTCAGTCAGGTGCAACTGATCTGTATGCGGCAGACCGCCATTGCTCATCCAGAACTTCTCATTGAAACCTTTGGTATCTACAACGAACGCGTCGCCTTCCCACTTTCCATCGGCGCGGCCGTAATACAGCGGATTGTCGGCATCGCCTCGAAGTTGGCCTTTTTGCTCTCGTCCATCCGTGTAGATGATGCGATAGTTTCGATTGCCGCTTCCGATGAGCACAAAGATGCGCTTCTTGTCGCGGTCTTCCGAGAACTGAATGCCATAAGCTTCCTGAAACTGCCGCGGCCCGCCCGGCGGTTTGCAGAACTGGAACTGCGGATCGTCTTTCAAGAAGTCCCGCTGACGCAGCTCGAACAGATCCAGCGCCCACTTCTGAAAGGGCGCAACCTTCGGCGCGTCTGCAATGTTTTTCAGGAGTCCATACTTATCGACCTGAACATTCGCTCCGGTTTGCGCCAGAAACGTGACGGTGGGCTCGCCCCAATATCCCGTCTGTCCGGGAACAGGACCCAAGCGCGGCTGTCCGTCGGGCCAGCGCGGAGTCGGCGCGGAAGCGCCTCCGGCAGGCTTCGAGGCAGTGGCGACATCAAACAGTTTCTTATTATTGCTGGCCATCACGACGGAATTGGCCCATACCTGCCGGCTGCCGTCCCGCGCCGCAATACCTTGCACCGTCAACGAATCGCCGGGCTTCACGCTGTCCCGCCCCCACCCGGATTTGCCGAGTTCCGCGGGGCTTTCGAGTTCGACGGCCCAGTTCGCCACAGCATTTCCGCTGCCTACATTGATGAAAATGTGGGCGTGGGGATTCGCCCAGTCCAGCTTGGTGACCGTCCCCTTCAAGGTCATCGGTTTCTTATCATCGAATTTGGCAAGGATTTCGTGATGCGCGAATAAGGGTGCCGCGGCAAAAAAAGCGCCAAGGGCAACGGCCACTGCGCCGCAGACGCGATACTTCATTGTGATTCCTCCCGTGTCGGGTCTTGTTTACAAGAACCACCCTGGTATGTCAATACCTAGTGCAGATTATGGAATACTTTTTCGCGTGTCCTTATTGTGGTGAAGAGATTTCAATGGTGCTCGACACATCGGTGCGGAGCCAGACCTATGTCGAAGACTGTGAAGTCTGCTGCCGGCCCATACAGATTCGATACGTCGTCCACGGTGAGGACGTCGTCGAATTTGAGGCGAAGACAGGGAAATAGCTTTGGTTCTATTGGAAATTCGAGATTAGAAATTCGAAATCGGACGATCGGATTTAAAATTTCGAATCTCGAATTTCCAGTAGATCCCCTTCCCTATGGCAGCGTATAAGCGACCAGAGCAGACGCCGTCCGGGTGGCGGCATTGCCTTCCACCGCGACGACAACGTATTGCTTCCCCTTGTAGATGTAGGTCATCGGTACGCCCGTCGGGGGACCGGGCTGCGTCTGCGTTTCCCAGATCAACGCGCCGGTCTTCTTGTCGAAGGCGCGGAAGGCGGGCTCCGTTTCGTAACCGGATCCGGCAAACAACAGCGTCTTCGTCGCCATGAGCAGCGGCGCCCGGCCGACACTCCCGGTTTGCGGAAGCTTCACGCCTTTGAGCAGCGGATGATTCGTTACCCACTCCGGCGTGCCGCCGTTCGGGACCTGCCAGAGCGTGTCGCCAGTGTTGAGGTTGATGGCGGTGATTCGCGTCCATGGCGGTTTGACAATCGGCAACCGTTGGATCGTTGGGGCGACGCTGGCCGTACCGGTCATTTCGATATCGGTCTCCCCTGGATTTGGTTTTTGCAGGCCATAGACAGCGGTGTCGGTGCGTGTGGCAGAACCGACGTACAGGAACCCGGTCTCAGGATCGAGCGCACCACCTTCCCAATCGACGCCGCCCGAACCGGGGAATGTCAGCGTGCCTTTCGTACCTTTGGCCGGATCTACCACGGACGGAGGCGTGAACATCGGCCCCAGACGAAAACCCTTCACCGCGTCGAGCGCCATCTGCTTGAGCTGCGGCGTGAAGTCGATCAGGTCGCTTTCGCTCATGCCCTGTCTATCGACGGCGGCGGGCTTGATCGGAAATGGCTGTGTTGGGGATGTCTTCTCCCCCGGGGCATCGCTCTGGGGAACCGGACGCTCTTCGATCGGAAAAACCGGCTGGCCGTTGGTCCGGTCGAAGACGAACGCGAAGGCCTGCTTCGTCAACTGCACAACCGCTTTGACCGGTCTGCCGTTAACGGTAATGTCCGCCAGGATCGGCGCGGTCGGCATGTCGTAGTCCCAGATATCGTGATGCGTCAACTGGTAATGCCAGATCCGTTTGCCGGTCTTGATGTCGAGGCAAACGATGGACGACGAAAACAAATTGTTCCCGGGGCGCTGTCCGCCGTACTGATCGCCGGTCGCGCCCTCAACCGGAATATAGACATACCCCAGCTGTTCATCGACGGTAAAGGGGGCCCAGGCGCCCGTATGCCCGGTATAGATATTCGACCCGTTCAGCCACGTCTCTTCGCCGAACTCGCCATTCCGTGGAATCGTATGGAAGCTCCACAACTTTTTCCCGGTCCGCACATCGAACGCGAGCATGTCGGCCTTCGTGGCCTTCATCGATTTCACCACCCGGGCGTTTTCCAGGGCGGTCGGAATGATGGCGACGTTGCCGAAGACCAATGGCGGCGACGTATTCATCAAATGGGCCACGGACGGATTGAAGTTGGCGTCCTTTTCAAGCTGCTCGGTGAGATCGACGATGCCCTTGTTTCCGAACACGGCGTCGGGCTGCCCGGTCCTGGCATCGAGCGCGATGAGTTCGTAACCCGGTGTGACCGTCAGGATCTTCGACTGGCGGCCATCGCTCCAGTATGCGAGGCCGCGGTTGTTTTTCCGAACGCCGGTTATGCGGTCCGTTGGCTCCGGATACCTGTAGACCCACAACGTCTCACCCGTCGCGGGATCGGCCGCGATCACAGCGCGCCTGTCGCCCGCCGCGAAATATAGAACTCCGTTCACCATCAACGGAGTGTTCTCATTCTTCATTTCCGGCGCAGCGCCGAAGTTGTCGCTCTTCCATACCCATGCAATTTTCAGGTTTTTGACGTTCTGCGCGTTGATTTGATCGAGCGGCGAGTATCGCGTGTTACCCCCGTCACCGCCCCACGTGCGCCACTCTCCATTCTTCGCACCTTGTTGCGCAACGATCGTCGCCGCCGCCAGAAGCAGCGAAAGAACAACGAAGACAGAACGCCTCATGTTGTTTCTCCTCAGGTAAAGGTTGCACGAAGATATTCGACACGTTTCGTTCAAGTCAAGGTGTACAATTCGCGGCAATCCATCGCACAAGGAGGGGAGCATGAAACGTAACCTGTACGTTGGCGCCATCTTTTTATCGCTGCTCGGCACGCTCATCGTCGCGAGCGTTTTCCTGCAAAAAAGGGCTGCCGTCGAGGCCGCCGGCACCATGGCTCCGCGCTTCGAAGTCGATCCGCTGTGGCCAAAGCCTCTGCCGAACCATTGGATTATGGGCCAGACCATCGGCGTATCCGTCGACGCGCAGGATCATGTCTGGATCATTCATCGCGCCGGCTCACTCGAGGATGGCGAAAAGCATGCCACGACGACCCCGCCGATCGCGCAGTGCTGCGCCCCAGCACCGCCTGTTCTGGAGTTCGATCAGGATGGCAATCTGATCGCGAGCTGGGGAGGGCCTGGACCCGGCTATGACTGGCCGGAGTCGAATCACGGCATCACAATCGACTACAAAGGCAATGTCTGGATCGGCGGTAACGGCAATGTCCTGCCGAAAGGCGGCCAGCGTGCCGCCGCCGGCGGGCAAGTTCAGGAGGAGGGGCAGTCGGGCGGACTGATGGGCACCAACGACGCGATGATCCTGAAGTTCACGCAAGCCGGAAAGCTTCTGATGCAGATCGGCAAGCCGGGCCAAAGCAAAGGCAGTAACGACACCGAAAATCTGCGGCGGCCGGCCAAGACATTCATCGATAAACAAACCAACGAAGTGTTTGTCGCCGATGGGTACGGCAATCATCGTGTGATCGTCTTCGACGCCGATACCGGCAAATACAAGCGCCATTGGGGCGCCTACGGCAACAAACCCAACGATACCAATCTCGGCAACTACAATCCCGATGCGCCGCCGCCACAGCAATTCCGCAATCCCGTCCATTGCGCCGATCTCTCTGTCGATCGCCTTCTCTATGTATGTGACCGCGTGAATGACCGGCTTCAGGTGTTCAAGCCGGACGGAACATTCGTGAAGGAGCAATTCTACGAGAAGCGGACCTTAGGCTCCGGCTCGGTCTGGGACATCGCGTTCTCGAAGGACGCTCAGCAGAAATACATTTACCTTGCCGATGGCGAGAACGACCGCGTCCATATCATCGACCGCGATTCCCTTCAGGTGCTGACCACCTTCGGTGAGGGCGGCCGGCAGCCCGGAGAGTTCTACGGCGTCCACAGCATTGCAACGGATTCCAAAGGCAACATCTATACGACAGAAACCTATCGCGGGCAGCGGGTGCAGCGCTTCCTTTATAAAGGACTCGCGCCGGTAACCAAGGAAGACCAGGGCGTGCTATGGCCCAGAAAAAAATAGGAGAGACTATGTTGAAGCGTGTTCTGTTCGCATTGGCCGCGGCTGCGCTGGTCGCCGCAGCATTGTTTGCGCAAGCAAGGGTGAACCCGACCGATCCCCAGCCGACTTGTAACATGTGTCCCGGAACGTACATTCCGGTCGCTGAACTCGAAGCCTACACAAAGAAGGCCGTCACCGAGAATCTCCTCGACCAGCAGGTCCGGGATATTGAAATCGGAAAGGCCCACATCGGCATCGGCATGGTCCATCGCGGGAAGCTGGACAAGCCCGCCACGAATTCGGTTGCCGAACATGACCAGGTCAGCGAGGTCTACCACATCGTCTCCGGCTCCGCCACCCTCATGCTGGGACCCGATATCACCAACAGGCAGCGGCGGCCGGCCACTCAGCGCACGGTTGTGGAGTTCAACGGGCCGGGAAACAACGGAACCGAGATCAGGAACGGCGTGGCGTACAACCTCAAAGTAGGAGACGTCGTGGTAATTCCTGCCGGCACGGGGCACTGGTTCACCAGGATAGACGACCACATCGACTACCTGATGGTTCGCATCGATCCCGACAAGGTCACGCCCCTGAGGAGTGAGGCGCAGTCGAAGGACTACCTGTCAAAACCTGCGCCGAAATAGAAAGCCCTCAACGCGAAGTCCCTTTTTGTGGCTAACCCTATCTCGACAGCTGGATCACATCTTCATAACCGGTGATCTTGCCGGCATTGAATGCCTTCACGACTTCAGCCATGGGCGACAGGAGCTGCAGAAACCGGCGGCCGCTCGCCTGGCGCGGCGGCTGCCGGGTGTCGCCGTATGCAAAATGTGAACTTCGGATGAACATGCTCTGGCCATCCAGCGGGAACGTCGCAACATTTCCCAGGAACTTTCGCCAGTCGTCGCCCTGTTGATACAGATACTGTTCGACGTTCGAGGTATACATCGCGGCGACCGCCGCGTTATGGTCCTTGATGTATCTGCCGACATTGCGCAAGGCTTTCGCCCCCGCAAAGTTGCCGACGATCGGCACGATGAGATTCTTCCTTTCCATGTCCCGGATGATCCGAAAGTTCTCTTCATTCGCCAGATAGCTGCGCGCTTCGCCATGATTGTCGGTGGCCGTCATCAGGTCCGCGTACGAAGCCGTACCGAAATAGACGTTCTGGCCGGACGGAGTGAAGGCATTTCCCGTACTTTCACTTCCTGCATCGAAAAAGACGCGATAGATGTAGTCGATCTGGGACACATCGTCGAGGCTCAAGCGGAATTTGTGCCCGGTCAGCAACCGGTCCTTGATCGCCTGCAGATTCTGGTGGAAGAGTGCCGCATCCGAAGAACTCGCCCGGAAGGCCTGGAAAAGCGCCCGAGCCGTGGTTTTCTCCGTGAGCCCGGCCGGCATTTTGCGGGAGAACAAATGCGACAGGAACTCCGCGCGATTTGCAGACATTTCAAAGACGGTTTTATAGATGAGCTGCTCCAGCATGTTGTCGCGGCGGATGTCGACGATAAACGCCATCTTTGGCTGCAGCGCAGCAATATAGGTGAAGTTTTGCTCCGGCCCCACGCCGACATACACACCGCCCGGCTTTCGATTCTCGATCAGCCGCGGAATGACAACCTGGAATTCCTGCTCGTTGGACATGTACTCGAAGCGGAACTGGCCGGATTCTTCCGAATAGTCCGACATCAGTTTCCAAAAGGCATCGTCCGATAATTCGCGCGGCAGCGTATCTGCGGCGAAGAGCGAAGGAACCAGCAACGCACAAATACTCGCCATGACAATGAAACTACGAATCATGTCCATTCCCTTCCCGATCCGTTCCCTTTAAACAGGACGTTTATCCCCATCGCATCCTTATATTGCCGGCGGATCTCTTCGGGCTGCCCGGTCTGAAACACATAGCCGGCAAGCTGGGTACTCAGAACAGGATGCTTCAGCAGACCGTCAAGACTCAAGCCGTCCACGAACAGACTGCGATGCGCTATGGGCAATGACACGCACTCGTTCATCGCTGCATCGCGAATAACGGCCTTCGCTTCGTCACCTCTCGCAACGCGATCGATCTGATCGAAGAATCGTTGACGCAACATCAGAATCCCCCGATCGCTCTGTCCCAGATGCTCCTTTGTCCGGTCTGCAATGACGCCCTGCCCTGCCCACGCGATGAAATCCTGATTCATTACGTGGCTCGTGATCCATCGCCCGGTGACCGGGTCCTTGATCGGACCGTACCACGACGGGATAGGCCCCTGCTCGTAGGGCTCCCGCTCCTTCGGCACGCGCTCGAAAGCCCACGTTACGCTTAGTGTGTTCTCATCGTCCATTGGAACGCGCCATTCGAAGTGACTGCCGGTGAACAGCGCGTTCGGCCATAAGCACACGCGGCCGATCGTCCATAACGGATCCGAATCGCTCATCCCCTCGCGCATTCGCCGATACACAAATCCATACTCGAATTCTTCGAAATCAATTTTGAGGTGCTTTGGAGAATAAGGCCCAACCTCATCCTTCAGTCGAACGTTCCAGTTCATGTGCATCCATTCGAAATGCACCGGATCGATCGAGTTCTCCTGAGCCTGAAACCAGTTGCAGGGCACTTCGGCGAAAACAATCTGCCGGAATCCGTTCTTCCAGGTAAACGGCTCCCAATTCGGAACCAGAGGCGCCGGCGGCGGTCCGAGGTATGCCCAGAGGAGGCCGGCTCTGATCTCGACAGGGTACGATTGGATTTGAATCTTGTCTTTGAACCGGGCTTCGCGCGCGGCGGCGTCATCATAAGGCTGTTCGAGACAGCGGCCACCCTCATCGAAAAGCCAGCCGTGATAATTGCACCTCAGCCCGCGCCGCTCGACGAAACCGCAGGACAGGTCCGCCCGGCGGTGGGCACATTGTCTGTCGATCAGCCCGAAGGCGCCCTGCAGGTCTTTGTAGAGGACAAGGTCCTCACCCAGGAGACGGATCGCTTTGGTGGACTTTCGATCGAATTCCGTGACGCCGGCGACGGGCATCCAATACCGCCGGAGCAGTTCACCCATCGGCGTACCAGGTCCGACGCGGGTGAGCCGCTCATTGTCCTCCCGCGAAAGCATTACTTCCCGCCCTCTTGAAAGTTTCCCTACTTATATCTGCTGAGTTCCAAGCCGCTGCCGACGGGAAGCAGTACCGATTGGATGCCGGACTTCTTCCGTATATGTTTCCGGTAGGCTTCCGCATGACGCCGGGCCGACTCGGGGAAAGTCATGTTGTCGGCGACCACGAGAGCGCCGGCGCTCAGCTTGGGATAGAAGAGATCGAAGCATGGAATGTAGAGATCTTTCCAGAGGTCGAGTAAAACGAAGTCGACCTTCCCTTTCAGCTTCGCCAACAGGTCACGGGCGTCTCCAAGCCGAAAGTCCACGAAGCCGTCGAGCCCTGCTTTTTTTATCGCCGCGCGGGCGTTTTCCTGTTTGCCGGCATGAAGCTCAAGGGAAATGAGCTTGCCGCCTGTCTGACGCGCCGCATCGGCCAGCCACACTGTCGAGTAGCCGTACGAAGAGCCGACCTCGAGAAGCGTCTTTGCCTTTGCTTCTTTTGCCAGCAGGTTCAGGAGTTGTCCGGTGGCGGGTCCCACCGACAGGAGAAACTCGTCGAGATGCTGCTGCATCTCCGACGTGTCCATTCCGCGCATCCGCTCCCATTCCTTGTTCGAACGGGTTTCAAACGCGCGCAGAATGCGTTCTACGGCTTTGTCCATCAGTTGGTGCCTGCGTTCAAGGTCTGTTTGAGTCTCTTTGCGTCGCCTTCGGTCAGCCAGTGCTCCTTCAAAAGCCGGTCGACAGCTGCCGTGAACTTGGCGGAGTACACCTTCCGGCTGCCATACAACTCCATCATCCTGGCCACATCGAACGCCGTTTTATGTCCCATCTCGCGACAGCTTCCGGGTCCGGGACTGCTCGTGAAATACGCGGCATCGGGAACGTCGATCTGCGGTGTGCGTACTCCACCAATTCCATGTCCGAGCTTATCCATAACGACGCTCGCCTGAGGCATTCCCGCATCCTTCAACTCCACGCGCGCGCCGCGCGGCGCCGGTGTGCCCTTGCGGACCCACTGATCGAGGTTTGCAAAGGAGGCGTTGAAGACATATGCGATCAGGCTCGGATCCATCAGAGGAATTTCCGGATCACACTTCGCATTGAACGGCCACTCGACTGTGCCTTGAGCGTTACCGACAGCCGCGACCTGATCCTGCTGGATTGGGAAACCGAAATAGGCATATTTGTCGATGTGGCCTGCCGCAGCCACTTCATACAGCCGGAGTCGATCGTTGGGCTCATCGCTGTCCGCGCGGCGATACGCATATGTCCCGCCGATGATTTCGCCTTGAGCGGCGACCTCAATGATGGGGACTCCGACATTCTTGATGGCCTGGCGGGGATCGTTCGGCGCGGGCGCCTGTGCACACTGGCTGATCTTCGCCATGTTGAAACCGCCCTTGATGATGTATCCGTCGTAGACCGGCTTACCGTTATCGAGATTTGCGTGAATGGCATTGGCGTAGGTTGCGACGTCCGCCCCCTGTGTGGTCAGAAAGACGTACTGCACCCGCATTCCTGCAAGCGGACGTCCTGTCATGTTGCTTTTCAGGAGCGCGCCCACCTGGCTGATCATGTCCCAGCGCAGGCCCTCCTCGGATGCCGGCGCAGGCGCATTACCGCATGGCGCGCCAGGATTCGGGTTCGGGAAGGAAACCGCGGCATATCGGGCCGGATTGAACTTCTTCAAACCGTCCGCAACCGCCGGCAGCGAGATCCCGACCCACGCATCGCCATGATCGATGATGTAGTCATGTGAAAATCCCCACATCATCGCCCAATCGAAACGCCTCGCCGGAAACAACAGTTCGACAACCACGGTGCCGCTGAATCGCGCCGGATTCGACGGACGCCGGACGAGAATCCGTGTGCCGTAAGGAGCGTTCGGCGTTTTGACATCCAACGCGCCATCCGTTGCCCAGTCGTACACGCTGGCGCTTCCCGAAACAATGAACTCTTCTTCGCTGTAGCCGGCCTTCGCGAGATCAAGCGCAGGCGTGCTTCGATTTGCCGCCATGAAGGGGTAGGAGTCGGCGGTCACGGGAAGAGGGCCGGTTACTTTCGGGAGCGGAGTCGCGTTGACGGCCAGTAACAACGTAGCGATGGCAGCAATCATCGATGCCTCCTGGGTTGCCGATTGAGGATATTACATCACCCGGTCGTGTCCCCATGTCCACTTTGCGCTGATATCGAATTCCTTGACGCCGCTGGCCGTCGCTTTCGGGTTGTGGAGCGTCTGGGGATTGAATATCACTCCCAACTCGCGAAGCAATTCGTTGAGTGTCGTGTTTCCGTAGGTCAAGCCGGGAAATTCGATCATGTCCTTGTTGACGTCCGATACGACGGTCTTCTGACTATTGATAACGATTTTCCGGAGAGCTTTAAGCTTCCCGACCTCCCGCCGGAAGAACTGAATGAGTTCATGAGCGTCTTCAACGGAACCCGTATAGACAATCATCCAACGGCGAGTTTACCCTAATCGAGGACTATGAAACTACGCTTGGACTATGGCACCAGCGGTTTGTCCGCTGAATTTCCCGACAGCCGAACCACGGTCATCGAACCGGTTTATGTTGCGCCCGCGCCCAGCCCCATGGCCGCGCTGCGGCAGGCCATTCAAAGCCCGATCGGCAAGGCCCCGCTCAAAAATCTCTACAAGCCGGGACAGAAAGCCGGGATCTCGGTCTGCGATATCACGCGCGCCCAGCCGCGGCAGGTGATGATTGAAGCATTGCTTTCGGAAATGAATGGTATCCGCCTGCAAGACGTGACCATCTTCATTGCAACCGGAACGCATCGCGCGAATACGCCGGCCGAAATCGAGAAAATGCTTGGGCGCGGCCTCGCCAACGGCTGCCGCATTGTCTGTCACGACGCGCGTAATGATGCGTCGCTCGTGCACGTCGGCAATACGTCCACCGGCGTTCGCGTCCTGTTGAATCGAGGCTGGGTCGAAAGCGACTTCAAAATCACAACGGGTTTTGTCGAGCCGCACTTCTTTGCGGGATTCAGCGGCGGTCCAAAAATGGTTGCTCCCGGGCTGGCCGGGCTGGAGACCGTCATGACGCTGCACAATGCAGCGCGAATCGGCCATCCCAAAGCCACCTGGGGAATCACTCAGGGGAATCCCGTCCACGACGACGTGCGGGAAATCTCACGGATGACGGGAGTCGACTTCGCTCTGGACGTCACTCTGAACCGAGATCAGCAGATCATCGCCGCCTTCGCCGGCGATCTGCTGCAGGAACACGCCGCGGCCTGTGAAGCCGCCCGGCAAAATGCCATGCGCCGGTGCGAAAAGCCGTTCGACGTGGTTGTCACGACCAACTCCGGCTACCCTCTCGATCAGAATCTCTATCAGGCCGTGAAAGGCATGTCTGCGGCGGCGAAAATTGTGAAAGACGGGGGCACCATCATTTGCGCCTCCGAATGCAGAGACGGCATTCCGAGCCACGGCGCCTACGGACAGATCCTTGCTTCGAAGTCCTCACCCCGCGAATTGCTGGACCTGATTACCACCTACGGCTACGCCCGCGCGGACCAGTGGCAGGTCCAGATTCAAGCAATGATTCAACTGAAGGCGAAAGTGCTGGTGAAGGCAGACTGTCTCACGGATCAGCAACTTCGCGCCGCGCACTTCGAGCCGATCAGCGATGTTTCTGCGGCCGTCGCGCACGCGGGCCCCGACGCCAGCATATGCGTTCTGCCGCACGGCCCCCAGACGATTCCGTACCTGGCATAGGCGTCTACATGATGAATGTGCACCCACGCTCCGGCCGATTCGGTTAGGATTGCAGCGCCATGGGAAGGACCATCGCGGAGAAGATCCTCGCGAAAAAATCCGGACTTTCATCCGTCGTGCCAGGTCAAATCGTGGATGCTTATCCCGACCTCGTGATGAGCCACACCGCCACCTGGCGATCGGTCACAGTAATGGAGAAGGTCGGTGCGACGAAGCTCTACGATCCGGATCGCATTGCCGTCGTGCTCGACCACATCGCACCCGCAAAATCGGAGAAGAACGCCGCCGACCATCTGAAATGCCGGGAATTCGTAAAGAAATACGGTATCCGAAAGTTTTACGACGTCGATGCAGGCATCGCGCATCTCGTCCTGATGGAAGCCGGCCACGTCACACCCGGAGACCTCATTGTCGGCACCGATTCACACTGCACGATCTATGGCAGCCTCGGCGCGCTCGGCAGCGGAATCGGATATACCGAGGTCACCTCCGTCTGGATCACCGGCAAGCTGTGGATGAAGGTTCCCGAGAGTTACAGGATTGTGCTGAGCGGTAAATTCTCCAGAAACGTTTATTCGAAAGATCTGATGCTCCATCTCATTGGGAGCCTCGGCGCCGATGGCTGCAACTATAAATCCGTCGAGTTTTACGGCAGCACGGTACAGGACCTCAGCATTTCGGAGCGCATGACGATGACGAACCTTGCGATGGAGATGGGCGTGAAGTGCGCCTTCGTTCCGCCCGATGGGAAAACGCGCGAGTATCTCGAAGGGCGGGTAAAAGACCGCCATTATCAGGAAATCCTGGCGGACGCCGATGCCGCGTATTCCAGGGAAATCGAGGTCGATGTCTCAAAGCTTCAGCCGATCGTGGCCTGCCCGCACGAAGTCGAGAACACGAAGCCGGTCGGCGAGGTCGCCGGAACGCACATCGATCAGGTCTTCCTCGGTTCCTGCGCAAACGCCAAGTACGAAGACCTCGCGGTCGCCGCAGACATCCTGAAGGGGCGGCACATTCACCCCGGCGTCCGCTTCATCATTACTCCCGGTTCGAAGCAGATCATGCTGGAAGCGATGAAGACCGGAGTACTCGCAACGCTGATCGAAAGCGGCGGCACGCTGACCAACCCGGGATGCGGCGCCTGCGCTGGCGACGGTGGCATCCTGGCGGACGGCGAGGTCTGCCTCTCAACCGCTAACCGAAACTTTCTAGGCCGCATGGGCAGCAATAAATCCTCCATCTACTTATGTAGTCCAGCGACTCTGGCCGCATCTGCGATTCGCGGAGTTATCAGCGATCCGAGAGAGTTTTGACGTGGAACAGGAACTTAAAGGAAAGCTTTATAAGTTCGGCGACAATATCAACTCCGATATCATCATCGCCGGCCGCTATCTCATCTATATTGAACCGGATAAACTGGCGGAGCACGCGTTTGAAATGCTTGGCAACGGGTTCGGTTCCAGGCTCCGGAATTTCCAGATTCTCGTCGCCGGCCGCAACTTCGGCTGCGGCAGCGCGCGCGAACAGGCGGTAACCGCGATTCAGGGACTCGGCATCAAGGCCGTGGTCGCCTGCTCGTTCGCCCGGACGTTTTATCGCAACGCGATCAATTCCGGTCTTCCGATCGTCGAGTGCCCCGAGCTCTATAATGACGTCCGCGAAGCGGATGAAATCGCCATCGATCTGGGCGCCGGCGAGATCCGGCATGGGAACTCGAAGTACGTCTTTCCAAAGTTCCCCGACTCGATGAAGCGGCTGCTCGAGTACGGCGGACTTGCCGAATATCTGAAAGCCCAAGTACAATAGCCGCCAAAATCATTTGGGGGATTGATGCAGACACAGATATTGACGCTGCTCGCCGGGCTCGCCCTTGCCGCCCAACAGCCTGTCTACAAAGCGCCGACTCCGGCGGACTGGGCCGCGATGTCGAAGCTGCCGGATTTCAGCGGAGTCTGGGAACGAGGCGGTGGCGGCGGCGGAAATGCCGCCTTCGGGACAGCGCCGGCACCAGCCGCGCCGCGCGGAAATCCGGCACCCGCGGGAAATCGAGGCGCCGCGCCTCCACGCGGAGCCCGCGGCGGCGCCCGTGGACCCTCCTTCACGCCGGAATATGAAGCCAGGCGGGTTGCCGCAGCCCGCACCCTGCAACCGGAAGACAACACCACCGCGAACTGCCTTCCGCCCGGCATGCCGGGGATCATGAGTCAACCCTATCCGATGGAATTCCTTCTGACGCCGGGCAAGGTGACGATTGTTATCGAGGCCTACACCGAAGTTCGTCACATCTTCACCGACGGCCGTCCGCTGCCTGGAGATCCGGATCCGAATTTCTTCGGCACATCGGTCGGACACTGGGAAGGCGACACGCTGGTGGTTGATACCGTCGGTTTTAACGACCACGTGGAACTGGCCAAAGGCGTCCCTCACAGCGATAAGATGAAAATCGAGGAACGGTTCAAGCTGACCGATCCGGACACGATGGCGACCCAGACAACCATCATCGATCCGGTGGCTCTGACGACGCCTTACGTCACAGCGGCAACATTAAAACGGCATCGGAACTGGACGATTTCAGAGTACATTTGCGAAGAAAACAATCGGAACTATGTTGATCCGAACGGCAAAGCAGGAATCAATCTGAGCCTGCCCGCCGCATCCAGGAAGAATTAGCGAGGACACTATGAAACGTGGGTTAATAATCGCACTTCTCGCGGCCGCCGTCATCGGCGCTGCCGTTGCACCCGCATTTGCGCACCATTCGTTCTCCGCCTTCGATGTCACGACCCAGAGGTCGGTGACCGGAATGGTGAACAAAGTGGACTGGACCAATCCGCACATCTGGCTGTGGATTGACGTGCCCAACGACAAGGGCGGAACAGATCGTTATGGCTTCGAAGGCATGAGCCCGAACTACCTGGCGCGGCGTGGCTGGACACGAACAACTCTGAAAATCGGCGACAAAATCACGATCGATTACCGCCCCATGAAAGACGGCTCCAAAGGTGGGATGTTCATGACCGGCAAGACCAACGGCAAAGTCCTATCGATGGCGGGCGGCAAAGACGACCCTTCCGGCTACGGGGAGAAATAACCAACCTTTTGGCCGCAGATGACGCGGACGGCGCAG
>DASXLG010000383.1 GCA_036496425.1 Terriglobia bacterium
GTCCGACTACGCAGGAGGAAAAAGAGGCAGATGCAAAAGAGACCATACCCGAACAGGGAGACCAGTCGCAGCGTGACGTGACTGGCCCCCAAGACCGTCATGACTTGATGGGTCAGAAAATAGAAGAGGGGCGGGTGCTGATCCGCACCTGTCGCAAGACTCTTTAGGACGTCGGCGATGCTAGCGGGCCGCGATAAATATAGTGTGAAGAATTCGTCGTCCCAAATGAGCTTGCGGCTGGCGATCAAAATCGTTAAGGGAAGATAAAGTACTAGGAAAATCGCGAAAGGCCAGATTCTGGAATTCTCAAGGACCGCGGCCAAACTATCAATTCGGCTCAGAATAGCGGGACGTACATTGTTTGCCGGACGGAAAGATGGCATACTATGTTCCATTGAACATAGCATGCACTTAGTTACCCGCTAACACCGTACCGGAAGTACTAACAGACGCCGCGCGAGCGCAGGTCATAGGTAATTGATCGTCGGGAATCACGTCTTCTCCTTGGGTGGGTTTCGACAAGAGTGATTTTGCTCGCATTTTTTCATGTGCAATTTGCCTAATAGCAGCCCGATAACGGCGCTCGAACAGAATCTGCGCGAGATGGAGCGGACGCGGGAAAAGTATTGGCGGTCTTATCCGCAAAGTTCACCATATAAATTGAGGTGGCGCGCACTCACCGTGCGCCATAGTTTTCACGTTCTTCCGGGAGAATCCATATTGGAGATCGGCGCTGGGGGAGGAATCTGGTCGCGCGAACTGGCTGCTGTGTTCAAGAGCGAAAACGAGATCACTGCGGCGATTTTCAACGCGGATCTTGCGGAATCCAAAGATTGGCGGGCGATCCCAAGCGTACGTCGCCGCCTGGTGAAAAGCCTTGACGAGCTACCAGAGGAATCCTTCGATTACGTGGTCGGCACGGCGATCCTTTGCCATGATCGTTTCAAGGAGAACCTGAGGGCTCTTTATCGGCTTCTTAAGCCCGGTGGACAGATCCTGTTCTTTGAGCAGAATCTTCGCAACCCGCAGGTCCTGGTCAAAAGCGTTTTTCCGGCAATTGGTCGATGGAGCGGGAACGCGCGATGCCAGATCGGAATCCGGAAAACCGATTTCCGCAATAGCGCCTCGCAACAAGGGTTCCGCGATGTGGAAGCCGTTCCTTACGACATTATTCACCCGCTATTGCCCAAGCGGGCGCTCAGCGCGGTGCAGAGCGTCGCGTTCGCTTTCGAACACGCACCTATTTTACGCGACCTTTGTGGCACGTTTTATCTTTGGGCACGGAAGCCTGGAGGCGCACCAGTTCGCCGCGCAGTTAACCTGGCCAGGCACAACCAATTTCACAAAGCTGTCTCTTTTGTGGTGCCTTGTCACAACGAAGAAACGACTATCGGTCCCTTAGTGACGGCGCTGACGAATCACTTCAGCGACTACATTCACGAAATTGTAATCGTCAACGATAACAGCAAGGACAGGACAGCGGAAGTGGCCGATGCGATCGCCCGTCAGAACGGGCGGGTGCGCGTCATTAATCGAAAGCCCCCGAACGGCGTGGGACGGGCACTGCGAGACGGCTATGCGGCGGCGACCGGCGCGTATATCTTTACGCTGGATAGCGACTTCGTCCAGATTGTCCCGGAAATGCGCGATCTCTTCGACGCGGTTGCAGAAGGATATGACGGAGCAATCGGCAGCCGGTTTACCCAAGAGTCGATCATGGTGAATTATCCGTTCACGAAGATCGTTTCCAACCGCCTCTTTCATTTCCTGGCGAGGAGATCACTGAGGCTCGGATTTCACGATATCTCGAACAACCTGAAGCTCTATAAAGCCGAGATTTTGAAGAATCTCGAGATCACGGAGAATCATTTCGCCGCCAATGCCGAAATAGGTTTGAAGACGATTGCAGCGGGCTATCGCATCAAGGAAGTGCCAGTTTCCTGGATCAATCGGACGGGAGATATGGGAAGCTCTTCCTTCCGTTTATTCGATGTAGGTCCACACTATGTGCGCGCGCTGCGCGACGTGATGCGGTGGATGCGTCATCTGAAACCTGGCGCTACGAAAAAGAACGGCCGCGGCGCGGGAAGGTAGAACCTGTCAGCCTTTCGCCGCAGGTTACTTAGCCCAATTTCGCGAGACAGGTGACGGGAGCGATGCTAAAACCGGGAGACTACCAGGAATAGTAATTTAGTTGGTTGCTATACAGGGCACCCCCTGTATCTCCTGATAGGTTCGTCGTAAAAACGAGTAACTCGGACAAAGTGCCCTGCATGGCCCAAGTTGTACTGCCGTCGTCTGCCGAACCGATAGTCAACACGTTCGCTGCGAAATTCCCAGAGCTCGGGCTGGAAACGACGGCATCCGTGCCGACATAAAGATTCATTGTCGCTCCCGTAAACTGCGAATCCATCCAGATTAGCTTGTCCATCGGAATAGTCACACTGTCGTTTTCAGCTCCGTATCGTATGTTGCTGACCCCATTCGAATCAGCAGTCCGAAGCAGAACATCGGCATTGTTCGGGCCAGCTATCCCACTGTTCGCAGTTCCATCCCACGCCTCGAGCATTACCGCCCAAGGCGGCGATTTGGGGCTAAGTGCCGCAAGCATCACAGCCTCGAGCTTCTGGCCGGTAATTGAGGCCGGCGCGATGAAACCGACCGTACCCGGCTTCCACCCGAGCGCGGGCATGTCGCGCAGGCCTGCCTTTATCAACTGTCCGGAATCCACAACGATCGGTTGCTTCGAAAGCACCTTTTGAGCAGCATCAGCGCGGTTCCCCGATTGGTCGTACCAGTTGCTAACAGAACACGTGGAACCCGCACAGAAACTCATCAGAGCCGTCAAGTCGAGGTCGCCAGCTGACGTGAAGCCAATGTCGGCCGATGATCCGTCTGACCAGCGAACCACCCGAACAATGCTTCCACCGTAGCTACCGGTGAGTCGGCGCAGAGAGTACGCCGCAACCGGCCGCGGAACTCCGGGCATATCAAGAACACCAGAAAATGGAGTACCTGAAAGAGACGATGGGTCAGGCGAAGCGTCGGTGAGGATTTCGACCGGGGATGTGTACATCTGATATGTGAAAGCAGTCGACAGATTCGGGTAAGCAGACCAGTCTGCATTGAAATTCCCTGTAGACATCAGGGTCAGGGTAGTTCCATTCAAGGCGCTCCGCTGCAGCGGAACGGGGTTGTAGTAGCCCTGTGCCGGCCAGTTACGGCTATCGATCAGCTTCCACGGCCCCCATGGGTGCGGCGCTTCATAGGTGATCCATTGTGAGTTCGCGCTGTTTGCCGAAGAAGATTGTATGTTGTTTGGGTAGTACCACTCGAACAGGAGATAACGGTTCAGTGCCGGGATATATTGAACGGCGGGCTCGCTCAAGCGGCCATCGGCCGACAGAATCGGCTGAATTCCCGCGATTGATGGCGTCCATGCCGCGTCAGAATTTCCGTCGCCCCCAACATAATAGGCGATATCGGACGGATTCAGGTTCGGAAGTTTAGCCTTCGGAATCCGCGCGAGGTACAGCGCATTGCCGTTGTTCCAGTATCCGTCGTTACCAATGATGTACGCATACACATCGGCATTATCGACGCGGTAGCCATTTGACCCGTCATCCGCACCGTAAATAACAAAAGCCGAGGCCCCGAATAATGTATGAGACCCAAATATGGTTGCATCGGCCGGATACGTAATACTTCCGTTCACGTTGTAAGCATAAGGATCCAGAAAATTGCTCCAGCTTTGACCATGATCCGCCGATTTGATGATCTGGGCACTCAGATGCCGGACGGCCCCGTTCTCGGCATACGCGCCGACGCGCTCCGTGACCATATATATGTTTCCGCCGTGGCAGTACAACCCCGAAGCCTTGGCGCCCAAATTGTCGCTTCCTGCAGGTCCGCTGGCAATACCGTACGATGAGAGGAAATTCACGTCGGCGCCAAACACCGGAGATTCGCTGATCAGCTTTCCGAGCATCTGGTTAGAACCGCCCGGCAATCCCAATCCGAATCCATTGGAATCGTCTAGAGTCAGGTACACAGCGCCATC
>DASXLG010000384.1 GCA_036496425.1 Terriglobia bacterium
AGGTTGCGAGAACACCTTTCATGAAATCATCCAGGTGGCTGAGGATTGATAAGTAGGTCAGGATTCCTTTGGTTGCCGGCGATTCCGCATTTTGCCCCATGACATCCACCAGCCAGAGCACCATGATGGCGCCGAAGCTCATCACTGCGGCGATGATCTGGTTTTCCGTCAAAGTCGAAATGAACAGGCCGATGGCAAGAATGGACAGGCCGTAAAGCAACAATCCCAGGTATGCCGTGAGGATCGGCCCGGACGCAGGGCTGCCGTACATATACAGCGTTGCCATCGGAATACACGTCGTCAGAAGCAGAATGACATAGAAGGCGGCGGCAGCAAAAAACTTGCCAAGGACGACCTGGGCGTCCGTCAGGGGCGCGGTCAGCAGGAGTTCGATGGTTCCCCGTTTCTTCTCTTCCGAGAACAATCCCATCGTCAGCATCGGCATGACGAACAGCAGAATGACGCTCATCGTGCTGAGGAATCCACGGCTGATCATTCCAGGCATATCCATCGGCTGCGGCCCGAGCTGCTGCGCCTGCATTTGCGACATCAGCCCCATCTGCATCACCTGGGCAAGGATGGATGTGAAGAACATGCCTGACAGGAAGATAAAGATCGTCAGCACGACGTAGGCGATCGGGGAGCTGAAGTACGCGCGTAGTTCGCGTTCGACAATGGCTACTATGTTTCGCATAACAACAAAAACGGACGAAACCACAAAAGGCACAAAATGCACATGTGCCTCGTGTGCATTTTGTGGTTACGTCCCCTGTTTTTCGGCCTCCTCGGCGGTTGTCAGTTTTAAGAAGATATCTTCGAGACTCATACTCGCCGACTGCAGCTCGTAGAGTCCCCAGCCGCTCTGGACGATCATGCGGGCCAGATCGCTGCGGATGTCTTTTCGCAGTTCGCTTTCGATCTGCAGCCGCTGGCGCCCGTCGGTCTCTCCGACTTTCCGAACCTCGACGACACCGTCCATCGCCTTCAACTTCGACATGACTTCCGCGGCCGGCCCTTGAACTTCAACCGAAATGCGTTCGCCGCCCTGGAGCTGTGACCGGAGGTTTCTTGGCGTATCGACGGCAACGATTTTTCCGTGATCGATGATGATGACGCGATGGCAGGTCTGTTCGACTTCGGGAAGAATGTGTGTCGACAGTACAACCGTGTGATTCCCCGCAAGATCCTTGATGAGCTCCCGGACTTCAAGGATCTGTTTCGGATCCAGACCGATCGTCGGTTCATCCAGTATCAAAACCGGCGGATCGTTCAACAGCGCCTGGGCCAGACCGACGCGCTGCTTATAACCTTTGGAGAGCTTGGCAATGATCCGCTCGCGGACGTCGGTGATGTTCACGCGGTCCATCACGCGCGCGACTTCGCTGTCCAGTTTCTCGCCGGGAACGCCTTTGATCTTGGCAACAAACCGCAGATAACCCGCGACGTTCATTTCCAGATAGAGCGGCGGATTTTCCGGCAGGTAGCCGATCCGCCGGCGGACGTCCAGCGGGTTTTCGAAGACATCAAAACCATCCACGCGGACGCTGCCGGCCGTCGCGGGCATGAACCCGGTAATGATGCGCATGGTTGTCGTTTTTCCTGCGCCGTTCGGACCCAGGAACCCGAGGATCTCGCCCTTCTCCACCTGGAAGGACATTCCTTCGATCGCGGTTTTCGCGGGATAACGCTTCGTGAGGTTCTCAACGGTAATCAATCGTCACAGCCTCCGAATCGGATATTCTAGCGGAAGAGAACCATGGATTATACCACTCTCATTTTCGATGCATTCGACACGGTGATCCATATCAACGAAGCGAAGCTGCCAACCTACCAGTCCGGCGGCAAATCCATGCCGACGACGGCGCCGGCCGCGCACGCGGCATACTGCGATATTTTCGGTAAAAAAGAGTTTGACGTTTTCTACGGCGCTTTTTCTCAAAGCTTTTTGCGGGTCAACGCCCGGCGGCGCATCGACCTCAGGGAAGTTGTCAGCCAGGAGCGCTTCCGGATCATGCTCGAACTGCTGGAGCATCCTCTGGACGAGATCACGGACGAGGCGATCGAGACGATCACCAGAGCCCACATGGCCCTGCTTCAGGAGTCGTTCGAAGTCCGGCCGGATGTGATCCGGGCCCTGGATTGGGCAAAGACCCGCTATCGGACCGGGATGATCTCCAACTTCGGCTATGCTCCTGCGCTCTACGAATCGCTGGACAAGTTCGGGATTCGCGAGGCGTTTGAAACTGTCGTGGTGTCCGCCGAAGTCGGCTGGTGCAAACCGCACCGGATGATCTTCGACCACACGTTCGCAAAAATGAATGTCCGGCCTGAGGAAGCGCTCTTTCTTGGTGACCAGCTGTACGTCGATGTTTATGGCGCTTTGAGCGCCGGCATGCACGTCGTCTGGATCGAGACCAAGCGCCAGGACCTGCTTCCGCAGGAAATACAGCTGCCGGCATGCGCGCCGACTTATACCGTCCGGCTGTTGTCCGACGTGATCGATCTGCTCGAGAGGCAAAAATGAACTACGCGAATCCGCAGTTGCTCTGGTCTGTAGACGAGTTGAAAAGCCGGCTGTCCGATCCGAAGCTGGTGCTCATGGATATGAGACCTCCCGAGGCCTATGCCAACGGCCATATCCCGGCCGCCCGCAGCTTCGATATTTTCGGAATCAGCCTGATCGACACCCGGCCCGAGCCGTTGAATGCCTTCCTGTGGATCATCGAACACCTGATTCAGGCCAAAGGCGTCAACCACGACAGCACCGTTGTGGCCTACGACGACATCGCCGGAATGCGTTCCGCCAGACTGTTCTGGTTCCTGGAATTCTTCGGACATGACGATGTGCATCTGCTCAACGGCGGTTTCAACGCATGGCAGGCTGCGGGTTTGCCCGTAACTCATGAGGCAACGATTGCGAAAACCGGCGATTTCAAGATGAAACAGCGGCCGGAACGGCTCGCCACTGCCGATCACGTGCTGGGAAAGTTGAATACGGCGGCCTCGGTGATCGTCGATACGCGCAGCGATGATGAATATACCGGGAAGCTGGTGCGAGCGAAACGCGGCGGCGCCATTCCCGGAGCCGTCCACCTCGAGTGGACGAACAATTTGAACCCGCAAGGTTTCTTCAAGTCCGCCGATGAATTAAACAAAATGTACGCGGAACGCGGGATCACACCAGAAAAGGAAGTCATTCCGCACTGCCAGGGCGCCTACCGCTCGGCGCACACCTACCTGGCGCTGCGTTTAATCGGTTTTCCAAACGTGCGGAATTATCTCGGGTCGTGGGGTGAGTGGGGAAACCGTACCGATTTGCCGATTGAGCATCCAACGCTTCCGTAGATCTTATTGCACCAATGCATCATTCGAGATTTCTGCATTGCAAATTTGAAATGCAAAAATTCGAATGATGCATTGGTGCAATAGATCCCATGCTAACCTAGCTCTTTATGCCCAAAGTGACGTTTAACGGCCAGACATACGAGGCCGAAAAAGGCAAAACCATCATTCAAGTGGCCGATGAAATCGGCGTTGAGATTCCCCGCTATTGCTATCATCCGGATATCGGCATCGAAGGCAGCTGCCGGATGTGTCTGGTCGAGGTCAAAGGGGCGCCGAAGCTGCTTCCGTCATGCGCTACGCCGATTGCAGACAATATGGAAGTGCGGACCAACACCGAGCGCGTCCATCAGGCGGTCCGATATGCGATGGAATTCCTTCTGTTGCATCATCCGATCGACTGTCCCGTTTGCGATCAGTCCGGCGAATGCTGGCTTCAGGATTACTACATGGCGCATGCCGGGCACGACAGCCGGTATCCTCTCGGGCAGAAAACGCGCCGGAAGAAAGCGTTCAATCTTGGACCACTAGTCAAGCTCGACCAGGAACGGTGCATTCTCTGCACGCGCTGCGTGCGTTTTACCCGCAACGTCACCAAGACCAATGAAATCCAGGTCTTCAGCCGCGGCCACAATGCCGAGATCGGCATTTTCGAAGACAAGCCTTTAACCAATGCCTATTCGGCGAACGTCGTGGATGTGTGCCCGGTAGGGGCTCTGACGAGTGCGGACTTCCGGTTCAAGGTGCGGGTGTGGTTCCTGAAGGGAACGCCGTCGGTTTGCGCGGGCTGCAGCACCGGCTGCAATTTGCGAATCGACCATTCGGCTCGCGCGGTCGGCGGTGGAATTCCGGGTTATACCGCAACCGACGGCAAGATCTATCGGACGGTCGGCCGGCGTAACGTGGATGTCAACAAGAGCTGGCTGTGCGATGAAGGCCGCCTCAGTTTTCACACGGTGGATCGCTGGCCGCGCCTGCGCCACGGTTCGCTGGCCGGTGAGCTGAAAAGTATCGCCGATCTGCTTCCCGCAATTCACGAACGGTTTGAATCGGTTCGAAAGCAGTATGGCGATGCCGCCCTCGCCGCCCTGGCCTCAGCGAACAATACAAACGAAGCGCTCTTCCTCCTGAAGAAGTACTTCAAAGGCCGACTCGATTTCCGGCTTGCGGAAGAAGTCGCGCAGTACCAGCAGCGGCAGGATGATCTGCTGCGGCGGCTGGATAAACACGCCAATACGCACGGTGCCCTGGATTTTGGTCTTGATAGCGAACTCGGCGGCTTGCGCGGCATCCGTGAGCGCGCGGAGAAGAAGGAAATCCGCGCCATGTGGATTGCGTTTCATCCGCAGCTGGTTGGCGAAGATTCCGGCGCCGTCATTGGCGAATTGAAGAAATTGATTGCAGCTCTCGAATTCAGTGTCGTCAGCACGACTCACGATTTTGCATGGGCGCGCGCCGCTTCGATGCTGCTTCCGATGGCGGCATGGGCCGAAGAGAAGGGTTCTTATACGAATTATGCCGGCCGTGTGCAGATCTCGAATCGCGCTGTGATGCCTCCCGGAGACGCTCAGCCTTTGCATGTCATGATTGCCGAACTGCTGAACCAGTCGGGCGCGGGTGTCTCCGATGATCCGGCCGCGATTTTCGATTTGATCAGCCGGGAAGTGCCGCGATATTCGGGGATGGACTATGACTCGATCGGCCCTCTCGGAGCGATGCCCGCCGAGACTCCGCAGGAGGTTGCCAATTGACTCCCGTTAAAGGCGGTTACGCCGTCGATGTTCCAACCATCAATGTCAGTGAACGGGCCCGCAGTGAAAACGCCACCTTCTGGTCAACGTTCCGCGCTTTCGGCGTAACCATTCGCCATATGATGAAGAGCCTGTTCAAGGGCGACAACCCGACGATTTATTACCCAGAACAATCGCGGCCCTATTCGGAGCGGTTCCGCGGAACGCACATCCTGACTGTCCGCGGTGACGGCAGCCTGAAGTGCGTTGCGTGTTACATGTGCGCGACGATTTGCCCGGCGGAGTGCATCTATATCGAAGCAGGTGAGCATCCGAATCCGGAAATCGAGAAGTTTCCGGAGCGCTTCGACATCGACATGATGCGATGCATCTACTGCGGCTTCTGCGTCGATGCGTGTCCGGAAGAGGCGATCATCATGAGCCGGGAGCATCACCAATCCGTTTACAACCGGTCCGAAACGATTTACACCATCGAAAAACTGATGGCGCGCCCGGGAATCGATGCAAAAGGTCCAGGTTACAGACCGAACCGTCCGCTTGCGGAAGCAAAGATTTTCAATAAAGAAGAACAGAAGGAATGTGCATTTCCCTCGGTCATCGAAGAGCGGCATCCCGCCGTTCTTTATGAGTCGATGATCCGTCGAAGGGGATAATCACTGTTGCGGCTCTTCTTCCTCGATGAGCCAGTCCGGGGGAGGTTGGGGACCAGGACGCATTCCGGCAAGATCCGGATCTTCATCCCCGTTGGCAGTCGGCGTATTCGCTTTCCGTTCTCGATTATCGGCCCGCCGCTGCTGCTTTTCTTTCTGACGCTCTTGCTGTGCTTTCTCTCTCGCCCGTTTCTGCGCCGTCGGCCGTGATGTTTTCGCCATCGCAGGTCCTCTTTCTTAATAAATATCCATTAGGACAAAGCCACTCACTTCGATTTTACGTAACTTGAGTTGGAAACGGAAATCCTAGCCGTATTTCGAGGCGGCGGAGCGTATTTTCGTCCGGCGGCCCTGCCCTGGGCCGTCTTGTATCCGGCTGAGGTGAGGCAGTATGTCGAAACGCGTATGTTTTGAAAAGACCTTTCCGGAAGCTGCCTATGCTCGCGATAATTCGTCATGCCCTGGATTCAACGCATCGTCCGTCTAAAGCCCCGCAGCCGGGGCTTTCACGTGGTTACCAGTGAAGTCGTGGCGCAACTTCCGGAGCTTCGCACGATTGAAACCGGGCTGCTTCACCTTTTCATCCAGCACACGTCGGCTTCCATTTTCATCAATGAGAACGTGAGCCCTGAAGTGCGGCGCGATCTGGAGCGGCATCTTGGCGAACTTGTTCCCGACGGACCTCATCACTACGAGCACACGCTCGAAGGCGATGACGATATGCCGGCGCACATCAAAGCGTCATTGCTGGGAAGCAGTCTGACCATCCCCATCGGACATGGGACACTGCTTCTCGGCGCCTGGCAGGGCATCTACCTCGGCGAACATCGCAATAACGGCGGCACCCGCACGATTGTCGCGACCCTCTCCGGCGAGAATTAGGAATGGGACAATTGCCAATGTTCAATTGTCATTTAAAGCGGAGGAAGAGGGATTCGAACCCCCGGTACAGTTCCCCGTACAACGGTTTTCAAGACCGCCGGTTTCAACCACTCACCCATTCCTCCAAGCTGACGATACTACGAAGTTGGGAATTCCAAATACTGGATCGTCAGATCCTTCTTCCGGTTCGCCTGTCTTGTAGTCAGACCGACCGGACCGGAAAGCGGGTCCGGTTGTTTGATCGTGACCATGCCGGCATCGGTGCTGCCGCGAAGGGATACATAATCCCGCCGCTCAGCTTCGACCTGAAGGACCTGACCGTTTTTCAATGTGACCGTTAAAGAGAAGGGTCTGCCTTTCTTATACGGGCGGAATTCGATCCGGGAGACATTCTTCAACGGGACCTCGCCGTGAATGCTCCCCTCGCGATAGGTCAGGACAGCTTCGCCGCTGTGTCCTTCGATAAAGCCCGTAAAGACGGGGTCCTGAATCGTGACTTCCTGACCGTCTTCCAGACCGACGACGACTTTCTGGCCTGGCGCCAGTGTCTGTGTCTGAAGCAGCAAAACCAGAAGCAAATTCAACATCACAATAATTCGACTCCAAGCGCAACGCCCATACCACCGCTGACGCACAGCGTGGCCAGGCCATGGCGCACTGTTCGTTTCCGCATTTCATGGACGAGCGTCGTTACGATTCGAGTTCCCGTACAGCCGATCGGGTGCCCTAACGCGATCGCGCCGCCATTCACATTCAACCGCTCCCGATCGATCGGTAATTCCCGCAGACAGGCGATGACCTGAGCGCCGAACGCCTCGTTGATTTCAACGAGCTCGAACTGTTCAAGCTTCATCCCCGATTTCGAAAGAAATTTCCGGACCGCCGGAACCGGGCCGATGCCCATGATTTTCGGATCGACGCCCGCAATAGCATAATCAATGATGCGCGCCAGAGGACGCAACTTTCGCCGGGCTGCTTCCTGTTCCGAGACCAGAACCACGGCCGCAGCGCCGTCGGTAATGCCCGAGGAATTGGCAGCTGTAATTGTGCCCGTTTTGGTGAACACCGGAGAAAGCTTTTGCATAGCGGCGAGTGAGGCATCCATCCGGATGTGCTCATCCTTGCCGAGTTCCAGGACTTCTCCTTTTTTACCGGGCACACGAACGGGTACCAGTTCCTCGGCGAATCTTTTGGTTTTCGTAGCTATGGCCGCGCGTTGATGGCTGGTCAGAGCAAATTCATCCTGTTCTTCGCGCGATATTTTGTACATGGCGGCGAGATTTTCGGCGGTTTCTCCCATGACGAGTTCGGACAACGGGCAATAGAATCCGTCCCTGTACATCCCGTCGATGAAGTGATGGTTGCCCATCCGCAGGCCCCATCGTGCCTGCTCCACCATGTAAGGCACGTTGCTCATGGACTCGGTCCCGCCGGCGGCGATGACCTCGCTGTTACCCAGCATAATCTCCTGGCATCCGAGAATGATGGCTTTCAATCCCGAACCGCATGCTTTATTGACCGTATACGCCGGGATTTCCTGAGGTATGCCTGAGCGGTAACTGATTTGTCGCGCAGGGTTCGGCCCGTTCCCGGCGCCGCGCGCATGTCCGATGATGACTTCGTTTACTTCGCCGGGTTCGATCCCGGCGCGGGAAATGGCCTCTTTTACCGCAATGACGCCCAGATCAGCCGCGCTGAGGGAAGCAAGTGTGCCGCCGAATTTTCCGATCGCCGTTCGGACAGCAGAAGCGATAAATACCGGTTTCATTGCAACCGCAAGGCGGGAACCCCAAGGTTGTCCACGGATTTACTATAATCCAGGGATGGAGACGGAAGGCCTGAAAATCCTCCTCGCTCTGGAACCCAAGTGGATCGCTTCTTTGAACGGGCTTGAGTTTCTCCCGCTCGATTCTTCGGAAATTTGCGTCCAGGGATCCACAATACGGCTCGGCTCAGCGACAAGAAAGATTACCCGTCTGGAGTGGCTCCGGCCCAATGTCGTTCGCATTCAGGCTCGGCCGAGATTCCGTTCGCAAACCGAGACCATCACTCTGTATCCGGGTGACCGCCTGCCTTCGGGAATGGACTTACGGCGGCGGCGCCGCGCGTTTCAAATCGAAATCGGCAAAGCGCTATGCGCTTATTTCGGTACGCCACGTATTCACCGGCAAACGCTTTATTCCGACCGGCGTCATGGAGTCGGCGGCGCGTACCCGAGATTTCTGATTGGCCCGAACGCCGTGATCGCCGTCGATCCGGATGAAGCTGCAACTGTTATCGATGGACTGATGCGGGCGGCATTGTTGTGGAAGCCCCTGGTCAACCGGCCCGTGGTTGCCGTAGTTCCGCGGGACCGCAAGCAGTGCATTGCGACACGTCTGAGAGTCCTGCCGGAAATGCGGCATGACATCCAGTGGCTGCAGTG
This sequence comes from Terriglobia bacterium, assembly GCA_036496425.1. Taxonomy (NCBI): domain Bacteria; kingdom Pseudomonadati; phylum Acidobacteriota; class Terriglobia; species Terriglobia bacterium. The sequence goes on from DASXLG010000384.1 coordinate 9,051, forward strand.
GGATGGCGCCTGTGTTGAACCTCTTGAAGACGCCGGAGAACCGCCCGAGACCTTCGTTCAGCCATTCGCCCGCTACCAGGATCGCCGGTCCTCCAGACATGATTCGTCGGCTTTTGCTCACGAAGAGCGGATGCTGGAGTCGAAGATTGTTGGTGAAATCCGCCATGTTTTGCCTTCCATGGATGTCCGGCACATCTATCCCCAGGTTCCCAGTTTCGCCGGAGAAGAACGGAGCATCATCGATCTCCTGGGAATCACACGAAGCGGACAGCTGGTGGTGATCGAAATCAAAGCATCGCCCGATCCGGATCTGCCGTTTCAGGCTCTGGATTACTGGATTGCCGTAGAACGTCACCGGAAGGCGGGTGACTTCGAGCGAAATGCGTACTTTGCCGGTTGCGAGCTTCGAGACCAGTCGGCGCTGCTTCTTTTGGTCGCTCCATTGCTTGGATTTCACAGGACTTCAAGGCAATTGATCGGCTCGCTGCCACGGCAGGTTCCGGTGATGGAAATCGGACTAAACCAAACATGGCACAAGGAGATCAAAGTCTTGCGCCGCAAAGGGATGGTCAGTTAGGCTGAGGGTGGAGAACCTATGAAAATAAGGCGTCTGCTTTTGATGGTGATCGCCGCGTTCCTGATCGCCGGGATGCTGATCGCGCAAGGGCCAAAGAAGGACATCGGCACTAATGTGCCATTGTCCCCGGTAACTCCATCTCCCTCGACGCCAGACCGGTCCGGTCCGCCGACCAAAGGCGAAAAGCCCGAAAATCTGCCGCCGCAGACCGGACTATCCATCGATGTGGACGTCGTCTCCTTCGATGTTGTTGTCACAGACCAGAACGGGAACCCCGTCAGCGGCCTGAAAAAGGGTGATTTCAAGGTTTTCGATAACGACATCGAACAGACGGTGAGCAATTTCAGCTCTACGGATGCCCCGCTGACCGTGGTCGTTCTCGCGGAGTTCAGCAATACCTTCGGATACTATTACGACAATGTCGTGGAGCCGGCGTATGGCTTCATCCAGAGCCTCCGCCAGGACGATTGGGCCGCGCTGATCGCATTCGACATCCGGCCCGAGATCCTGACCGATTTCACCAAGAATAAATCCGAACTTGTCGATGGATTACGCCGGATGCGGATTCCCGCATACAGCGAGACCTGTCTCTACGATGCGGTCTACGACACGCTGCAGCGGCTCGAAAATGTCGACGGGAAAAAAGCCATCTTCCTGCTCGCCACCGGCCTGGATACGAATATCAGCAAGCACACCTACGGCGAAGCGTTGAAGAAAGCGGAAACCTCCGACACGATGATCTACGCCGTCAGTATGGGACAGCTCGCGCGCCTGTACTATGAATCGAGATTGTCGCCTATCGCGGAAATCACCTTCCTGCAGGCCGATAATGTGATGAGGTCGATTGCCGAAGCCACCGGCGGCACAGCCTGGTTCCCGCGCTTCCAGGGCGAATATCCGGGCATTTATCAACTCGTCAGCGCGAATCTTCGGAATGAATATAGCCTCGGCTTCGTTCCCAAAGAACGTAAGAACGACGGTAAATTTCATAAGTTGAGAGTTGAAGTCCCGCCGATGGATGTCAATCACAACGGAAAGCCCATAAAGTTCAAAGTCCGGAATAAAAAAGGCTATTACGCGCCGAAGACGTAGTTTAGCCGCAGATGACGCGGATGACGCGGATGGGGGCGCTCCGAATTTGATGCGCCCCCATCCGCGTCATCTGCGGCTAAATCAATGATTCGCAAGCCTGCAGTGGCTGGCCGGTTTTATCCCGGCGAAGCCGGCGAGCTTCGCCGGATGGTCCAGGGATTCATCGCGCCGTCCGGAAATCGCCGGAAAGCGATCGGACTTGTCGTGCCCCATGCCGGATATGTTTATTCCGGCCCTGTGGCGGGCGCTGTTTATTCATCCATTCACCTGCCGGCCCGCAATATCGTGCTTTGCCCCAACCACACCGGCTTCGGCCCACCGCTTTCGATCATGAAGTCCGGTTCCTGGCAGACGCCGTTGGGCGAGATGCCGATCGATGAGGAACTGTCGGAGGCGCTGATGGCCGCCGATCCTCAGCTTCAGGACGATATGGAAGCCCACCGGTTTGAGCACGCAACGGAGGTTCAACTGCCATTCATGCAGCAGTGCGGACCGGCAGGACTTCGATTTGTTCCACTCACCATCGGCACAGGCAGCTTCGATCGTCTTCAGAAGCTCGGGCAAGCCATCGCAAAAGTTGTTGAACAGGTTGCGCCGGAGGCATTGATCATTGCTTCGAGTGACATGAATCACTACGAGTCCGATGCCATTACGCGGGTGAAGGACCGCAAGGCGATCGATCAGATCCTGGCCATGAATCCCGAAGGTTTATTCGAGACGGTGAAGCGCGAGAAGATCTCGATGTGCGGCTATGGCCCAACCGTGGCGATGCTCACCGCGTCAAAGCTGCTGGGCGCCGCGACGGCAGAGCTCGTGAAGTATGCGACGTCCGGGGAAGCGTCCCTCGACTTCGATTACGTCGTCGGTTACGCCGGGCTCCTTATTTCTTAGTCTGAATCTCTCTCTTGATCTTGCCCGCCTCGGCGCGCGCGTAATTCATGATCTGCTGGTTGGCTTCGATTTTTTCCAGCATCGGTATAAGAGCTTCGGGGTCGGCGATCCGGCTCGCCTTCAGCTCGTTTTGTACCTGCTCCAGCCGCTTCGGAATGCTCAATCGCTCGAATTGAATGGCGTTGGTGATGTCGAATTCGAGAGTCTCCTGATTCAGCAGCGCCTCGAAGAAGTTCGAAAGATCGGTGACATCTTTACGTAGAGAGTAGTTGAACGTGCCTTCGCGTTTGCCGCTTGGCATTTCGATCGTCAGGTGTTTGGCCCCAAGATCGGCGATTTTCCTTCCGGACTCGAAAGTCTCCGGATGATCCAGATAGTTGGTCGCCGCAAGCAAACTCAGGAATTTCTGCCGCGCAGCCGTCGACAGCCGGACTGGTTCGTTCACCATATCCGAATCGCGGCGTTTGAATTTCACCTCTCCCTGGCCGTTGCCATCGAGTGTTACGCACTGCGTCTCGTAGGTACCGCGGGTATTATCGTGACAATAAGTGAAATTGGAAAAGTCGGCGAGAGTCAGCAACGAAAATAAAAGGGCCGCAGAAATCATGGATGTGCCGCCAGAGATTTGTTGAATCGATAGGTGTGAATATGACAGATCGCCACTGCCAGAGCGTCGGATGCATCCAGGGGCTCGGGTGGCGCGTTCAGTTTCAAGAGTGCGCGTACCATCTGCTGGACCTGCGGTTTCTCGGCCCGGCCGTAGCCGGTGACGGCGCTTTTGACCTCCAGCGGGGAATATTCAAATACAGGCAGATTCGCTTCGGCTGCGGCGAACATCGAGACCCCACGCGCATGTCCGAGCTTCAGCGCGCTCTGGACATTGGTGGCATAAAACAGGCTTTCGAAAGCCGCGGCTTCCGGCTGGAGCTCTTGAATGATTTCCGCGAGGCCGTCGTAAATGCACTTCAGCCGGCTTGCAAGCGGATCGGCAGGCTTCGGCCGGATGGCTCCGCAACGGATATAAACACAATCGGCGCCATCGGTATCGATGACGCCGTAACCTGTGATGCGGGATCCGCAATCGACGCCGAGAACCCGCATGAATTATGAAACCGCTTCGGCCAGTTCGGATTCCTCGATATCGAAATTCCCGTACACATGCTGCACGTCGTCGTGCTCGTCCAGCGCCTCCATCAGCTTGATGACCTGCTGCGCCGTCTTGCCCTCAACCTTGACGTAATTCTGAGGAATCATCGAAACTTCGGCGGTTTCCGGTTCGATGCCCTTGGCCTTCACAGCGGTCAGCACCTTATCGAACGCTTCGGGAGAGGTGTAGATTTCGTAGTTCGACTCGTCGCTGGTGAAATCGTCCGCGCCGGCGTCGATCGCCAGGGTCATGAGCGTTTCTTCATCGCCTTTGGATTTTTCGATGGCGATATAGCCCTTTTTGCTGAACATCCATGCGACGGAACCGGATTCACCCATGTTCCCGCCGTTTTTCGAGAACACGTGACGGATCTCGCTCACCGTACGATTACGATTGTCGGTGACCACGTCGACGATCATGGCGACGCCGGCGGGCCCGTAGCCTTCATACATAAGTTCATCGAGCTGTCCGCCCTCGAGCTCGCCGGTTCCTTTCTGGACCGCGCGTTTGATGTTGTCGGCCGGCATGTTCAATTCTTTGGCGTCCGAGATCGCTTTTCGGAGCCGCGGGTTGCCCTCCGGATCCCCGCCGCCGATTCTGGCCGCGATAGTGATTTCTTTGATGACTTTCGTGAACATGCGCCCGCGTTTTGCATCGATGGCGCCTTTTTTGTGTTTGATACTGTGCCACTTGGAATGGCCGGACATAGATACTCCTTTGGCCGCGAAATACGCAAATTGCGCCAATCAATTTAGCGCAATTTGCGTCATCAACGGCTACTTTTTCTTCGTCGTGGTCGAATCTTTCAGATTCGGATCCAGCGCGGGCGCCTTGTTGTCGCCGGGGGCAGCGGTTCCTTTTCCGGCCTCGCCGTCCACCGCGTCGCCAAAAGTCAGCTTGACGTCGGATTGGAACTGTCTGTAGTTGTCGTATTTCACAACCTGCCGGATCCGCTGGGCGCCGGTCGAGAACTGCAATGTGTCGACTGCCCTGGTGTAGGTCGGAAACCAGTATTTCCCGTCAATTTGCTGGCGGTATGTTTCGAAGCGGGGAAAGAGGTTTTCACCGTCGCCCTTTTTGATATCCGGAACGGCCTTTCCGTAGGTTTTCACGATCTGGAGGTCCCGGTCGTCCACCCAGATCTGTCCCTGGAAATACCGCTGATTTTTTTCGATCACTTTGGGCGCCACATCGAAGACGTAACAATCAATATCATCTACCTTTTCCTTGCCCAGGTACTTCACGCTGTATTTCCCGATGTCGTCGCTGGTGAGGACGAACGGTTGGATCTCGCGCAGATCCTGAAGATCCTCAGGCGTCAGCGAAATGTTCTTGAGCGTGTTCGGGGGCGCGGAAACGACGCGTTCCACCCGCCGTCCCCTTGGATCGTAGGTAATGTCCCACACTTCATGCCATTCGCCGGTCACGCGGTCATCCGCCGACAACGTCTGCACCCGGTTGTCCTGGCGGTACACGTAGTTGGCGCGGGCCAGCTTGAACAGCTTTTCTCTTTCCGCAAACTTTCGAATGATTTGGTCGACGGGAATGGGCGGCTGCTCGTTCCGCAGGTGTACCGGACCTTGAGCGAAGACTACTGAAGAAACCATGAGAAGGATGGAAGCCAGATAAGTAGACTTTTTTAGGGGCATAGCTCCTCCATTATACAGTAGGCGTTAGACCGCGGGGGCTCACAAAAGTCATCAGGATCGATCGTCAGAGGCTAGCCTTTTGTGCCTTTTGCGGCTATTTTCCCCTCTCGAAGAGCGAGTTCCTGCACCGTTTTGGTCAACTTCTGTTCGACGCGCCCGATCTTCACATACATGCGGTAGGCCAGAAAATACAGGAACACCAGGCCCATCCCGAACACGGTACCGAGGCCGGCCCGCCCGCCTCCGAACGAGCCGAGGATGTAATCGATGATCGAGGGAAACAGCGCTACGACGACGATCGCCAGCCACGTGAACATCCAGAACAGAAAAATCTGCAGCGACTCGAGGCGCGCCCGGAAGTCGACATAGCTTTTCGATATCGCGATCACGGCGAGGACAACCGCAAAGATTTTGGCAACCAGCACAAACATGATTTAACGGCTGCGCCTTATCGTCTCACAAGACGCATGAAGAGGCCCAGAATCAGATTCACGCCGTTCAGAAAAGGTTGTCCCTTCGCGCGCGAGTATGGCGTATAAACCGCGCAGACCGGAATCGATTTGTACCGGAAGTTTTTGCGGTAGATCTCTCCGACCATTTCGGAACAGATTTCGTACCCGGCGCAATTCAGTTCCATACGGTCAATGGCGCCCCGAGTGAAAGCCTTGAAGCCCGACTGCGAATCCGAAACGATCTTTCCATAGACCAGAAAGGTCAGACCATTTAAGACGAGGTTCGCTGCAAACCGTAACGGAGGCATGCCGTCATGCATCAAAAGCCGGCTCCCGATGACGACATCAAACGGACCGTCGAGCAGGCATTCCACCAGAGTCGTGATCTCGCGCGGGTCGTGTTGACCGTCCGCATCCATGGTCACAATGATGTCCGCGCCGATTTCCTGGGCCGCACGGAAGCCCGTGGTCGTTGCCGCCCCGACTCCCAGATTCGTCAAATGCCGGATCACGATTGCGCCGGCTCCCCGCGCTGCTGCGGAAGTATCGTCGTCCGAGCCGTCATCGATCACGATAGGGATGACCTGGTGCGACCGGATCTCCGCAGGGATATTCGCAAGAACTGACGCAATAATCGGCGCTTCGTTGTGCGCCGGAATCACGACAGCTGCGGTTTTGCGTCGGGACATTGGGTCGATTCTAACATTGCCGCCTTTGCGTCGTGAAGCCGTGCTGAAGGTTTCGCGCATAAAAGAGGCAGTAGCGAAGCGTTTTGATCCCGGTCCGGATGGAGAATGAATCGGGGACCAGCGGTAATAGCGAACGCCACGCTTTTTCACTCTCTTTGGACAGGTAAAATCTTCTGAACACGTCCAGTGTGATTTCGGACGCATCGCCGCGATTCAATAAATGTTTCCGCCGAAAGGCGTCGTACAACTTCAGTACGAGTCCGCTGCTCTCGCGTTGCATATCATCGGATTCGCTGCCCAGGACTTCGGCGCGGAGCCTGTGCCGCAGCCTTGCGGCATGATCCGACTGGGCCGCCAGGTTGCGGCTCGAAGCGCTTTCACCGCGCACGCGATACCGGAGAAGCACCTCGGGCAGATTCGCGACGGCGGTCAGCGCGCTGGCGCGAATCCACAGGTCATAGTCTTCAACATGCGGTGCTTCCGGCCTGTATCCGAGATTTTGAATGATTTCGCGGCGGGCCATCACACTGGGGTGCGCGATGCAGTTACCGAACATCAGAAACCATCGGATGGTTGCGGGAGTTGTCGGCAGAGGCCAGATCGGTCCCGGTTCATCGGCGGCGCCGATGTCTTGAATCCACGTTCCGAGCACACCGACTTCGGGATGATGTTCGAGATAATGAACCTGTTTCTCCAGCCGCGGAGGCAGACTGATGTCGTCCGCGTCCATTCGCGCAATATAACTACCCTGTGCCAGACTGCAGGCGCGGTTCAACGTGGCTATCAATCCGCAATTCGGCTGCCGGTGAAGAATGACGCGCGAATCACTCGCCGCGTACGATTCGAGTATTGCAGGTGTCCGGTCCGTCGACCCGTCGTCGACGATGATGAATTCAAAGTCCTTCAGAGTCTGGTTGAGAATGCTGTCGATGGCCTTCGTAACGTACTTTTCCGCGTTATAGACGGGCATGACAACGGAGACTTTCGGGGCAGTGCCGGCAGCAGGCATTTATGACAGACCGGCGCGCTTGAAGATCTCTTCGAACCGGCGAGCGTATGTATGGTCGCGAAGAGTGCGCTCATAGCCACGCTGCGCGATTGCCGCGCGCTCATCTTCGTGGGCAAGGTAATATTTGATTTTTTCCGTCAGGCCGCCGATTCCATCAAAGCACACCACCTCTCGATCCAGCTCGTAGTACGTTTCAAGATCATCGGCCTTTGAAGTCAAAAGGAAACCCCCGCATCCGGGCACTTCGAAATTTCTTCCTTTGATCTGCTCGGCATAACCCGCAGGCAGTTGGTCACCCGCCGAAACATTGCGGCTCTGAGCCGCGTTCACAATTCCGCGGCCGGCATTTTTTATAGCGCCTCCGAACGGCACCTGATCCAGCGAGTTCGCTGCCCAGTCCAGACCTGAGGCGATTCGACCGAATCCACCCGCGGTGCTCTTCACGGAAGCATTCGAGAAGTTTATGTTGATGCGGCTCTGATTGAAGATGTGGATCATATCTTCCTGCGAAACCCGGCCTCCTTCCCATCCGTACCCGAAGCAATGGACGTCAATGCCGCTCTTCCTCAGTGCATCCACCATTTCCCGCCGGTTCCCGTGCGGTTGTCCCACGAACGTTACGTCGTACTGTAAAGGCAAATCGAGCTTGCGATAGAGGAGATGATTGCATCCCCACTGACTCTTCACCACATTGCGCAGCTCAACCTCGGCATATTTGGGTACCGCGCTCCTCGCCGTTGTGACGACCCAATTGAACTGCGGGGCCCAGAAACGTGAGTAATTGTCAAACCGCCAGTGATCGTCGCAAAACCAGTTGAGCGTCGTTGTGTCCGGCAAATCGGAGATGTGCCGCACCGTCTTCTGCGCCAGTCCATCTTTGAAAAGGACACAGAACATCAACTCGGGTTTCCGGGTTTTGACGGCTTCGACCAGCTGTCTGTTCATGTTCCCTCTGCCCTTCGACTTCATGATGTCCATGAAGTCGAAGTAAATAACATCGTGGCCGGACTTCTGGAAGAAATCGAAAAAGTTGTAATGCTCGAAGCTGTAGCCGCGCGCAGCGTCCCCATAGTCATATTTCAGCGCGACATAGAGGATCCTCATATCAGGATTGCACCAGCTGCAGATAAAGACGTTCGTATTCGAGCGCGATCTTTTCCCAGGTAAAACGGTTGCTCCACGCGTCGTAGCCGGTTTTGGCCAGTTTGTCCAACCGGCGGCGATCGGCAAACAGGTCTTCAATACCACGGGCGGCGGCCGCAGCATTGGTTTGCACGGAACCATCGCTATTGCGCCGCGTTGGAAGAATCACTCCCGAATCCGTCCATTCGGCAATTTCCTGCGCATTGCCGCAGGCGGTCGAGAGAAATGGTGTCTTTGAAGCCGCGGCCTCGAACAATACGATCGGCGAGCACTCGACATTGGAGCCGAATACGAACAGATCGGCTGCAGCATAGGCGGCTAGGACATCCGTTCGCGGCGGGTCCAGCAAAAGCACGCGCTTCTGTCCGAATGTGGAAAGTCGAACCAGTTGTGCCTGGAACCTGCAGCGCGGAAGACAACCGGCACTGCCGAACGTATTGCCGACGATCACCAGAGTCGCCGGACCGATCCGCGCACGCCTGAAGGCTTCCATCACCACAGCGTGGCCCTTGGCCCCGGTGTGGCTGCCGACCGTCAGTAATAAAGGTTGGCCGTCCGGGATCTTGTATTTCTTTCGGAACCCTGGATCGGGACTGCTGAATTCGATCGACGAAGCGCCGTTCGGAATCAGTGTCCTACTCTGAATTCCGTGCTGCCGGGCGAAATCCACATCGCGGCCGGAATTCGAATGGAAGATCAGGCGGTCGTAATTGCGCAATATCGCGGGAAGTTCTTCGAAGTAGGAACGGTACTCGGGATTGAAGAGTCCTGAAAAGCCGCACGGAGCCATCACCTTCCGGCAGGGGATTTCCGGGAGGACTCCATATGCCAGGTCCGTTGCCCATTGTTGCGCGGCGTAATTCATCATCACATCAAACTTCGACCCGGTAAGGAAACGGAGATACGGGTCCGTTGCGCCTTGATAACCCCGGGTCTGATTTCCCGATATCGCGAAACCCGCGACCTCGACCCCATTGATATTCGTGCTCGTTCGTTCCGGCAAATGCTTCGTTGCAACTGTTACTTCGTGGCCGCGCCGGACCAGTTGCTCCGAAATCCGCCGCACCACCTCCTGAGCGCCGCCCACGCTGGGCGAATAGAATTCCACGGTGTGCAGGATCTTCATCGGGAGCCTGAGAGTTTGACGGCCATGTACTTCAGCGCCCGAAGCGGCTGCTTTTCGAGAAAGCGCAACCACGCCGCCACAAGCTCTGAATATTCATGGGCATTCAGATGGACGTCGCACTCGGCGCACTTGGCCATCGCGATGCTTTGCGCGACCGTCTGATCGCGCGTAACCCGGCTGAGACTCGACGGGCTATCCCGGTAAAACGCGAGCGGTTCCTCAACATAGCGAATGTCTGCCACGCCTGCCACCCGCAACCACAGATCGTAATCTTCCAGAGCGCAAAGCTGCGGCTCTTCGGAGAAGCCGCCCGAGGAATGGAATAGATCCTTCCGCATCAGAACAGTCGACGTGATGATGAAATTGTCCTTCGCCAGCTGCTTCAAAACTTTGCCTGTTTTTCCCTGGCCGGGCTTCAGGTAGAGCTCGCCGGTATCTCGATGGTCGTCCCTCATCACGAACGCGTTTGAACATACCAGTCCGATGCCGGAATTCGCCTCCAGGATTTGGGATTGCACCTGAAGTTTGCCGGGAACCCATTCGTCGTCCGCGTCCAGAAAGGCGATGTACTCGCCCTGCGCCTGCTTTACGCCAAAGTTCCGCGGTACTGCCGGAAGTCCCGAGTGAGCAATTCTGAAATACCGGCAGTTCGACAATCGTTCGGCGGCGGCCGGCGTTTCGTCCCCGGATCCGTCGTCGACAATGATTGTTTCGATATCACGGAACGTTTGTGCGTTGACACTCTGCACCGCCCGGTCTAGAAAAGCAGCCGCGTTGTACGCCGGTATGACAACGCTGATCAAATGATTCACCAGCGATTCACCAGCCGCCAACTGGCATATCCATTGATCAAACCCTCGTTGTGCTGAATGTAATGTTCAGCGCCTGTACCGACGTCCAGAATTTCAAACTGGACGGCATCCGGAATGTAAAAGATGGACGTCTTAGCAAGGGCCTCGTGCGCTCCGAAAACAAAACGATAGACGCCGGCGCGCAGCGGATTTTGAAGGCGGACGTGCATCTCGTAGACTCCGGGGTCGAGTGACCACAGCCGGCCCTCATCGTCGTTGTGATGAACGGTAAGGATCGGAATCCCGGCGGTGGTGGTAATACCGACTCCGAACGACGCATGTTTGATCGGTTGTTTGACTTCAAATTCCAGCGCCAGCTCGATCGGCTGATTCCAGAAGATCGTGAAGGTGCCGGGCTCGTCTGTTCCGGTCAGACGCACGCGGTGAACCCGAACCTTTGAAGTGCCCGTGACGTGTTTGTCCTCCGGAATTTCGCAATTGGCCATATCGGCGACTGTGGCGCCGATATACGAAGCGATGACATCCTGCGGAATGCCGTCGCTCACGTTCGACCCCGAATCAATCCAGATGGCTCGCCGGCAGAGGCT
>DASXLG010000385.1 GCA_036496425.1 Terriglobia bacterium
ACTCGGGAAGCGATCCACGTATAATCCTAGACGATGGCAGCTCGCTCAGAAGCGCTCTATCCGCAACTGCTCGAGCTGCCTAGCGTAACCATCGAAGAATTCGATCCGCTTCTCGAAGAAGAGATCCGCACCTGGCGCCAATCCTTCGATTGGGACTTCCGTCCGTCGGCGGAGTTGCTGCGGCGTTTTTTGCAGATCCGCTCTCTCTGCGGCTATGCGCTGCGCGTCGACAGGAAGCTGATCGCGTATGCCTACCACGTTTGTGAAGGCCGCAAAGGGCTGATCGGCGATTTTTATCTACGCCGCGAGTTTGCCGAGCCGGCCAATGAGCTCATGCTTCTGGGGGCGATCGTACGAGGCCTGATGCTGGCCCCCGGAATTCAGCCCATTGAATGCCAGCTTCTACTCATGCATGTGGCCGGCAATCAGACCTTACCTTTCCAACAGTTTCTGAAGCGCTACGACCGGTACTTCATGCGGGTGACCGGCGATGCGATTACGGCGCTCGAGCCCAAGAATCCTTCGCTGCGCGTCAAGTTCCTGCCCTGGAGCGATCGCTTCAGCGAAGAAACGGCGCAACTGGTCACGGGAGCGTATCGAGGGCACATCGACAGCGAGATCAACGATCAATACCGCACTATTCCAGGAGCACGCCACTTTCTCACGAACATCATTCAATTCCCCGGCTGCGGGCACTTCTCCCCGAAGGCATCTTTAGTAGCGGTCGACGCGAATACTGGACGGATATGCGGCGTTTGCCTGGCTAGCCTGGTCTCGAATACGTCAGGGCATATCACTCAACTTTGCATCCTGCCGGGAGTGCGCGGCGCGAGGCTTGGCTATGAATTGATTCGTCAATCGCTCGTGCGCTTGACCGAGCTGGGTTGTAATTCGGTGAGCCTGACGGTTACTTGTTCGAACGTTGAAGCCGTCCGATTGTACGAATCAATCGGATTTTCTTCGCTCGGCGTATTTCCCGCATTAGTTTGGGAAGGTTTTTAGTCGGCCCGGCTTGGCTTCTGAATCGGCGCGTCAAGGGGCACGGGCGTGCCGAAATTGGGCGTTCCATCGCGGTTCCATGTGAAGGGCTGGGCTCGCGGCGAGCGATGGCCATCGCAGCCCTGGTGAGGCTCGGAATTCGCATGATAGAGAATCCAATCTTCGGCGCCGTCGGGAGACTTGAAGAAAGTATTATGCCCGGTTCCAAACGCGTGCGCCACCGGCAATGTGGAGAAAACCGGATGATTTGTTTTCTTCCACGAGCCGGGGCTTAGCAGATTGGCGTTCGCCCGAGCCTCTAGCATGCCGAGCGCGTAGCGATCGGTCCAGCACGCACTGGCGGAATAGATCATAAAAAGTTTGCCGCCATGCGCGAGTATCTCCGGGCCTTCATTGACGTTGAGGTGGGGCGGATTGCCGGTCGGCAAATCGCCGACTTCTTCCCATGGGAATTCCGGAGTGGAGAGCATCACACGCTTGCCTTCCACGGTCCACGGGTTTTTCAAGCGAGCGATATAAATGTTTTGCGTGCCGTTCTCATCGCCTTCCCAGCCAGACCAAATGGCATAGAGTCTGCCGCTATTTTCGAATACAGATGCGTCGATAGCCCATCGATCGTCTGGATCGGCAAGCTTGCCTTTTAACGTCCAGTCACCGGTCAGTGGATCGCGTGCAGGGTTTTCCAGAACGAAGATACGATGTGTCTGATTCGTGCCTGCATCGGCGGCGAAGTAGATGTACCATTTCGAGTTCAAGAAATGCAGTTCAGGAGCCCAAATGTCGTGAGAATCGGGACCGATTGCGGGCGGGGTCCAAACTACCTTCTTTTCTGAATTTTTCAGATCTGTAATATCTTTGGTTTTCCAGATGGTCAGGTTCTTTCCGGTAGTGTTCATGTAGTAGTAGGTATTGTCGTGATAGATCACCCACGGGTCAGGTCCGACCGGGAGCAAGGGATTCGTGAAGGTGGGACTTTGGGCGCCGGCGCCCGCGCAAAATGAGCCCAGTAACAGAACGGCAAAAACGATCTTTGACACAAGAGAATCTTGTCATAGCTGCATTGGCTATCTCATGCTTCCTTTTGAGGGCAGCCGAAAACGCGGCCGTGAGCTATGTAGATGTCTCTTTATCCAGCGGCATCCATTTCCAGCACAACAATTCGGCCACTCCGGAAAAATATCTGATCGAGACGATGGCGGGCGGCGTTGCTGTTTTCGACTACGACGACGACGGCTGGCCCGATGTGTTTCTTGTAAATGGCGCAAGAATCAGGATCGGGCAGCAAGACGGCGAATTACTCGATAAATCCGCACCCGAATTCTGGAACAGGCTCTACCGCAATAACCACGATGGCACGTTCACGGATATGACGGAAAAGGCCGGAGTGCGTGGAACGGGCTACGGCATGGGCGCGGCGGTGGGAGACTTCGACAACGACGGATTTGAGGACTTGCTGGTCACAAATTACGGAGGCGTGATTTTATATCACAACAACGGGAACGGAACATTTACCGACGTCTCCGAAAGGGCAGGCCTACGCACCCAAGGATGGATGTCGAGCGCGGGATTTTTCGATTACGATAACGACGGCAGGCTGGACCTTTTTATCTGTCGATATCTGGATTGGAGCTTCTCGAAGAACAAGTATTGCGGCTCACGCCTGAAAGGAGGACGCTCTTACTGCCACCCCGACAACTTTCAGCCGATTTCCGATTATCTGTTTCACAATAACGGTAATGGGACGTTCACCGACGTCAGCGCGAAGAGCCATATCGCGGCAAGTCCTGGTAAAGGGCTCGGTGTGGCGTTTGCGGATTTCAACAATGATGGCTGGCCCGATGTCAGCGTCGCAAACGATTCATTTCAACAATTTCTTTTCATCAACAACGGGGACGGAACGTTTGCCGAAAACGGAGTGCCGGCGGGTGTCGGGTATACCGACGAAGGAAAGGTCTTCGCCGGAATGGGGACGGACGCCGCCGACCTGAACGATGACGGAAAGCCGGATATCGTTACGACGGCGCTGTCGAACGAGACCTACGCGTACTTCGACAACAATGGCGACGGGACTTTCAATTACCGCACGAATGTGTCCCGCTTGGGCCGGATTACGCGGCTTTTCGGAGGCTGGGGCATGCGAGTCTTCGACTACGACAATGACGGACACAAGGATCTCTTCTTCGCGAATAGCCACGTGATGGACAACGTAGAGAAAATGCAGCCACATCTGGAATATCTTCAGCCGTTACTGCTGTTGAAACAGGTGGACGGAAAATTCGTGAACGTGTCGGAACAATCAGGAGCGGTGTTTACCAGGAAATGGGCGAGCCGTGGCGCGGCATTCGGCGATCTAGACAATGATGGCGATATCGATGTGGTTGTGGTGACCTGCGGAGGTCCCGCTTACGTGCTTCGGAATGAAGGCGGAAATCAAAACGGATGGATCGGGTTAGACCTGCGCGGAACCAGGAGCAATCGCGACGCGATCGGCGCGAAGGTAAAACTTATTTCCGAATCTGGAAGAGTTCAGCACGGAACGGTGACAACGACTGCAAGTTACCAATCTGCGCAGGACAAGCGATTGTTTTTTGGCATCGGCCGGGAAAAAGCAGTTCGTAGGATTGAAATCGCTTGGCCAAGTGGAACGAAGCAGATGCTTGAGAATCCGCCTATACGAAAGATTCTGACTGTAACAGAAAAATAGCCGTCACGTTCGCAGCGCAATGATTTTCTGATTCTTGTCTTCCTGTTCCTTGGTTTGTTGGAACCTAATCATTTCGGATTTAGACTCGTCCAGCCGGCCGGCGGACTTGAGCAGCAGGCCGAGCCGGTAGTGCGGCTGGAATAACCCCGGATCCAAAGCGATGCCCGGCGAAGAACCTTTTCGGCGTGCTGCGCCCCACTCGGGTTACTGGAGTCTCGCAACGCGCAGGGATTCGTCTTCATCGCAGGCGAAAATGCAATAAGCTACGGCGGCGGCTATAGGCAAAATAAATAACCAACCCGATCAGCAGCCAGAGTACGAAACGGATCCAGGTCTCGAGAGGAAGCCCTAGCATCAAAGCAAAACAGCATACGACCGAAATGATCGGCGTAACGGGGGCAAAAGGCACGCGGAAAGATCGCGTTCGCGCCGGTTGAGCGCGCCGCAGCATGACCACACCAACTGAGACGACGATGAAGGCGAACAAAGTCCCGATGTTCGACAGGTCGGCGAAACTTCCAATGTCGCCGATGCCAGCCGGAATCCCCACAGCTAATCCCGCGATCCAGGTGCTCACATGCGGTGTTCGGTACTTTCGATGGACACGTGAAAACAGGTCCGGCAGCAG
>DASXLG010000386.1 GCA_036496425.1 Terriglobia bacterium
GGTCCTGGATATT
The DNA here is from genome assembly GCA_036496425.1 of Terriglobia bacterium. Taxonomy (NCBI): domain Bacteria; kingdom Pseudomonadati; phylum Acidobacteriota; class Terriglobia; species Terriglobia bacterium. Next base: position 14 of record DASXLG010000386.1, read on the forward strand.
GCCCAGAATGACTTCCTTCTTGCGCTGAAGCAAGTCCCACTCGGTCTCTTCGATAATCGAGGATTCCACTGCGTCGTCGCGTTTGAACAGGGGCAGACATATCGCGCCAAGCACCGCACTGCTGAGAATCCCGCAGAACAAATAGAGCATTTAGTCTTCCGGTGTGAATTTCTTGAGTTCTTCTTCGACCTTCTGTTTGTATTGCGCCAGGTCGACCGGCGCCGCTGGTTCGTTTGGCCGCAACGACCGGAAGCGGCGCAGAAAGAAGATGGCGGCCGCCAATCCGATTCCCAGCGCGGCAAAAGGCATCACCCACGCTGCCAGGTTAAAGCCGGAGGCCGGCGGAGCAGACAGCACGCTGGTGCCGTACTTATCGATGAAGTACTCGACCACGCCGTCGTCGGTGGTGCCCTGGTCGACTCTGTTCCCGATGTCTTTCAGCATCGCCTCGCGGCTGGGACAACCGATGTGGTTGCAGTTCATCAGGACCTGGTTGCATCCGCCGCACACGCACATGAACTTGGGCGTCAGCTCACGCATGCGCTCATTGCGGTCGGCCGTGAGGCCAACGGAAGTCAGAAGCAACAGGAAGACCAGGGGCGCAATGCGGACCGAGTACCTAAACATGACTCTCAACTGCCTTGGGCTCCTGTGCGATCTCTGCGTCGACCCGCCTGCGGATCACGGTTTTCTTGTTCGGCAGCAATGCCAACAGGGTTCCGGCGACAAGAACCATGCCGCCGATCCAGACCCAAGCCGTGAGCGGGTTATAGAAGACCTGGATAATGGCCTTCCTGCCGTCCGGGGTTGCGCCGGCGAACACCACATACACATCGCTTCGGTAGAAGTTATGTGGCGTGTCGTAAATGGCGACGACGCTCATGGGTTGCGGTTCGGTGCCGGCCGTGTAGATTCGGCGTTCCGGTTTCAGATTGGCGACCTTGGTTCCGTATTCATAGAGGCCAATGGTGGCCTGATTGGACGAGTAGTTGGGATCGTCCGCCGTGCCCAGCTTGTCCATGCGCAGCGTGTATTCGCGAATGTTCATCGTGTCGCCGATTCCCATGTCGGCCTGCGCGTCGGTGGTGAACGCCTGTCCCGACCAGCCGACGAAGAGCAGCACGAACCCGAAATGAACGATATAGCCGCCGTACCGCCGCGTATTGCGCAGCGTCAGGTTGACGACCGCTTCGATGAATCGCTCTCCCGTACCGACGGTTCGCGCCCTCGCGCCTTTATAGAATTCCCGGACGATCGTGGTGGCGACAAAGATCGACATCACCAGCGCCAGCCACGCGTAAAAATGGTGAATGCCCAGGACGTACATCACGACGCCGGAAACCAGCGCGAGAATCGCCGGCACCAGGAAGTTCCGCTTCAGGCTGTCCGGCGAGGCTTTGCGCCAGGCCAGCAATGGGCCGACACCGGTCAGAAACATCAGGAAGATCGCGATCGGAACGTTGACTTTGTTGAAGAATGGTGCGCTCACCGTGATCTTCGTTCCCGTAACCGCTTCGGAAATGACCGGGAACATCGTGCCCCAGAACACCGCGAAACACGCCGCGAGCAGAATCAGGTTGTTGAACATGAAACTGCTTTCGCGGGAAACCATCGACTCCATCTGGTTCTCGCTCTTCAAGTAGGGCAGGCGGTCAAACAGCAGGTATAACGAGGCCGACAACGCGATCACGATGAAGGCCGCGAAGTAACCGCCGATCGAAGATTGCGCGAACGCGTGAACGGAATTCACCACTCCGCTTCGCGTCAGGAACGTTCCGAAGATCGACATGATATAGGCCATGATGACCAGCACCATGTTCCAGATCTTCAGCATGCCCTTCTTTTCCTGGACCATCACCGAGTGCAGGAACGCGGTTCCGATAAGCCATGGCATCAGCGAAGCGTTTTCAACCGGATCCCAGCCCCAGAATCCGCCCCAGCCGAGCTCGTGATACGCCCACTTGCCGCCGAGCATGATTCCGATGCTCAGGAACATCCAGGCGACCATCGTCCAGCGCCGCGTGGTGCGGATCCATGTATCCCCTAGCTGGCGTGTGAACATTGCCGCCATCGCGAACGCGAACGGAACGGCAAACCCGACGAAGCCGAGATAGAGCATCGGAGGGTGGATGACCATGTAGGCATCCTGAAGCAGGGGATTCAATCCTTGTCCATCGTGGGGGACAAAGGGCAACGGCGATCCCGACTGCAGAAGCACTGTCTGATTGAACGGATTGACCGCGAACAGATGCATGGTCGTGAAGAACAACGATGTCGTCATCAGGACTGCCGTGACGTACGGCATCATCGCGCTGTGCTTGCGCCAGTTCTGAACCACGACCAGGGCTGTATACAGCGTCAACAGCCAGCCCCAGAACAGCAGCGAACCTTCCTGCCCGCCCCAGATCGAACTGACTTTGAAGTAAATCGGCAGGTCGCGATTCGAGTGGGCCGCGATGTACTTGATGGAGAAATCGCTGACCGCGAACAGGTAGCCGAGGCAGACAATCGACGTCGTGATCGACGCGAAAGCCGCCAGCGCGGCGTTGCGGCCGCTGGCAATCAGGCTGTCATTTTTGAGGCGGATGCCGAGGAGCGACGCGACGATGGAATATGCCGTCACCACCCAGGCAAGCGCGAGGGCAAACTGGCCGATTTGTGCTGCCATGTTCGTTTACTCTTTTGTGGCGATATTCACGCCGGCTGCTTTCTCTTTGTCGTACTTGGATGCGCACTTGGCGGTGAGATCGGTGGCTGTGAAAACGCCGTCGTGGCCAAGAGTGCCGCCGGCAACCGCGGTTGCGCGATCGATCAGCGTGTCTGGAAGGGGGCCCTTGCCGATGTACCGGATTTTCAATGTCTGCGGTTCCTGTCCGATCACAAAATCAACGATTTTCCCGTCAGCACTGCGCTGAATCGTACCCGCCATCACGTCGCCCGACACCTGCATCCGTACGCCGAAGGCTTTGTCTTTCATTGCATAGACTTCCGGGACGGTCTGGAAGTAGCTCTTGCTGTCCTGGTAACCGGAGTAGGCTAATAAGGCGATCGCTATAATGATGACGCTCGATCCCACGACAAACTTAAGCTGTTTGCGTTTCATGCATTTACCCTTTCGACAGTCCGGCACATTATAGCATTCTTATTGAGCCGCGGAGCGGGGCCAATTCATCCGATCGCCATCCCGGCGGAATGGCAACGGCGGCACGACGCATCGGAGATCGCCTGAGTTTTCCCGGAATCACTGAAATCGAAGAAGCCCCAGCCCCCTTCGAACCGGTTGCCGTCTTTTACCGAAACGACGAGGCTGCCGTGCGGCTCCCGCTCCTGAGCGGTCTCCTGGGCGGTTCGAGGACGAACGCGCTCACGAACAAGCACTGTGCCCTCCGGGAACCGGCCGGTTTTTGAGTACTCCCGCCAGGCGGCAGGATCCACGTATATATTTTCTCCGGCCGATACCCATTCCCGGTATCCCTGCGGCCGTAACAAGGCGGCTTTCCCTGCGAATTGAGCTGCGGGAGTGCGGCGCACCTGGCCCAGAAGCACAACGGATACGATCATAAGGACAACAAAGCCGGCGAACGCATAACGGGGCGGCCGGAAGAAAAACCGCTGCTCCTGGATCTGCGACAGAACTCCGGCTCGTACCGCTGCGAACAATTCGGGATTCGGCGGCGTCTGAAACGGCGACTTCAGCCGCTCTTTGATCAAAGATTGAGTCGTCCGGAGTTGCTCGCAAAACAAACGGCATTCGGCGCAGGCGCCGATCTGGCGGCTGATTTTTTCCGCCTGGAAGCCCGCCAAGTCATCTTCAATAAACAAGGCCAGCTGTTCTCTGGAATGGCCGCAATTCATTTTCGACCTCCCATCATTGCGTCAATCGCATCTTTCATGTGAACGCGGCCGCGGCTGATGTGGGAGCGGACCGTGCTCTCCGAGGTTTCCAGGATCGCTGCAACTTCCGGTGTGGAAAGCCCCTCGATATCGCGCAGCGTGATGGCGAGCCGCTCTTTCTCCGGAAGGCTTCGCAACACCTTGTGAAGCATTTCTCTTTCTTGTTCCTCGACGACTCCGGCGTGGGGATCGCAGCTTTTGCCTGTTGCCGGCGCGGTGGCCGGCTCGGAATCCGTAAATGTGCTCCAGCGGCGTTGTCTTTTGCGTCCGATATTGCGGCAGACATTGATCGTCATCCGCATCAGCCAGGGTTCGATCGGCCTTTCCAGGTCCAGGCGATGCAGGTACTTGTAGGCTCGCAGAAAGACTTCCTGGGCCGCATCCTGGACATCTTCGGGAGTGCCCAGCAGCTTGGTGGCGAGCCGCACGACCCGCCGTTCGAATCGCAGCATGACGCCTTCGAATGCCGCGGAATCGCCGCCGAGGGTCTGACGCACAAGCGACGCCACCTCCGCCGCCTCGGGCGAGGGTTGCGTGTCCGGAGTTCGGGACATGAAGAGCGCAGTTCGAATCATCAATTACTAATACCCGGTCACCCGGCGAAACGTTGCGGCTACACTTATAAAATGAAGCGCTACCCGATGTATGACCCGCCCGAATACGTCCATTGGGAGCCTTTACCCGGCATCATTGAAGAGTTCGAGAACACGATCGGCCGGGATTCCGGGCGCTCCGGAATCATCTTACAGCTGAATGACGACCGGCTTCTCGATATGTACGCGGGCATGCTGCGCTTCCGGTTGCACGATATCACGCTGAAACGGTGGGTGAAGCAGGGCATCCTCGCGAAAGCCTGGCTCGGTACGGGCGAGGAGGCAGTGACCGTCGGAAATGTCCATGCGCTGGACCGCACGATCGATAAGGTCGGCCCGATGATTCGAAATGCCGGCGCTTGCCACGAGATGGGAATTCCCGTGGTCGACATGCTGCGCGAATATCTGGCGACGGCCGACTCCCCGAGCAAAGGAAAAGATCTTCATATCGGCAGCCTGGCTCATGGCGTGATCGCGCCGGCCAGCCAGGTTGCGGCGCTGACGCCGGTGTTTGCCGGCATCGCGCTCGCGTTCAAGCAACGCGGCGAACGGGCTGTCGCGCTTACCTGGATTGGAGACGGCGCAACCAAGACAACCGCCTTCCATGAAGGCATCAATCTCGCCGCTGTTCTGCACCTGCCGGCGATTTACGTCCTGCAGAACAATCAGATTGCCCTGGGAACCCCTCTGAAGAATCATCAGGCCGGCCCGTTCACGGCGTGGAGCAAAGCCTACGGAGTTGCCGGTTTCTCATGCGACGGCAACAATGTTCTCGATACTTACGCGGCTACAAAGCAGGCTGCCGAACTCACCCGTAGCGGGCACGGCCCGGTCCTTATCTTTGCGGAGACGTTCCGGATGGGCGGACATGCCACGCATGATGAAAAAGAAGCACGCGATATCTGCCCCCGCGAGATGTTTGAATACTGGGGCCAACGGGACCCGATCGGCATGTACGAGAGTTATCTTGAGCGGCGCGGCATTTCGCGCTCCAGGCTGCAAGAGGTCGAGAACCAGGTTGTGGACGAAATGGCAGCCGCGGAGAAGCAGGCCCTGGTCAGCCGCGAAAGCAGGATACCGGGACGGGAACTCCTCACGCAGGATGTTTATGCCGGCCAGGATTCGGCGCCAGCAGAAACATCAACAGAACCAGCGTGGCCGAGAGCAGGCAATACTCGCAATACGCCTTCAGGATAAACGCCTGAATTCCGACCAGCAGCGCCGATACGACCAGTCCGGTTCCAGTCAGATAAAAGATGGCGGACAGCGGAAAATTCAGCGGACGATCGGCGTCTTCAAACAACTTGAAGACCGCCAGGCTCAGGATCGTGACGTAAAACGCCAGCCCCAGCCAGGACAGGGGAATGCCCGCGATTTCGGAATACCTGCTGGTCAGCACGTCCATGCAGCCGTGGGTCACATGGCAGGGAATAGGGCCGGCGTTTCTCTTGATGGAAAGGTAAAGCGCGTCCACCATTCCGACAAGCGCAAGACAGCCGATCCCAACAGAACGCAATTTCATTTATGAAGGCGCGTTTCGACCAGTTGGACCAGTTCCTCCATGTTCAGCTTGGGTTGGATCAGTTGACCATTGAGGAAGAACGTCGGGGTTCCCTCGATGTGCAGGTCCTGTGCCTGCGAGACGTCCGTCAGAATCCGGCTTTGCAGTCCCGGCGAGCTTAACGATTGCTCGAACCTGTTCAGATCCAGCCCGATATGGCTGGCGAAATTCATGAAGTACGGCTTGGGGTTGGGTGATTCCCCCCACTCCCGCTGATGCTCAAACAGCGCATCGTGCATTTCCCAGTATTTGCCCTGCTCACCGGCAGCTTCCGCGGCCATTGCGCCGGCCATGGCATTCGGGTGGACGCTGACCAGCGGATAATGATGGAATTCGAGGCGCAACTTGTCGGGATAGCGCGTCAGCAGCTCATTGACAAAGGGATACCAGGTTCCGCAGACGGGACACTCGTAATCGCCGAATTCGACCAGCGTCACGGGGGCGTTCTGCGGTCCGCGGCTGTGTCCGCCGGGCTTGATTTCAGCGCGGCTGGGAGTCGAAGGGTTCTCGACCGGCTGATCGGAACCACGGCTCAGGAACACTGCAGCACCCGCTGCAACGCCCACCGCCAAGATGATGACAATAACGGGTTTCATAAACTTCGGCATGCCACTGATAGTAGCTCAGCAGGGTGAGTTTGTTGAAAAAATACTTGCAAAGAAATGCCTCCGAGATGAAAATCCCGGGGTCTCATGCGAGACGTCAATTCCTAGTAGCGATTGGCTACTCCAGCCAGGGAAGGTAGTTGCTCGAGCCGGCTTTCCATATTTGGTATATTACGTCGATGTCCGAATATACCGAGCAGCACGCCAGGTCCGGAATCGGCGCCGATCTTCCAGCCATTGAAACCTGGCCCAATCAATTTCCGGGATATGAAATCACGATCGCGATGCCGGAATTCACTTCGATTTGTCCGAAGACCGGACTGCCCGATTTCGGCACGATTACGATCCGCTATCGTCCCGATAACCAATGTCTTGAACTGAAATCCCTGAAGGCGTACTTTACGGCGTATCGCAACCTCGGGATCTTTTACGAGAATGCTGTGAATCGGATTCTGCGCGACATCGTGAAGGCCTGCCAGCCGGTTTCGATCAAAGTCACCGGCGATTTCAGCACCAGAGGAGGGATGCGTTCGATTATCGAGGCGGAGTACCCTTCACCTTCCACTCTTTCTTCAAATCGTTAACTTCCTTATCATCCAGGACGTATTCCCAGAAAAATGAATCGAAGTCCGATGCTGTCCGGCCGGACTCGGCGACCAGCTTCTCGATATCCGTCTTTTTCGTGCCGAATGCCTGCGCGGCAGCTTCCGCTTTCAGTTTGAAGTTCTCGACGTCGAGCTCGGCCTTGACGATTTCGTTTCCCACGGTCTGGTAAAGATGATTCTGCATGCGTGCCACCAGGCGTCTGACTATGGAGGCGCGCATCAGCGAGTCGAGTTTCGCAATATCCATCCACTCGATCGGAACGCTCTGGTGCTTGCGATGATTGATCAGAGGCCACAGCCGCTCAACGTCGAGATTCAAAAAGCCGACAGGGTTGCCGTCGACTTCCACGACAACACGCACTTCCGGCGGTACCGGTTCCTTCCTGCTGGTGGACATTGTTCCTCCTGTCTGCCTCAGAATGCTTTCACTGCCGCTACAATATGACTGCTGCTGATGCCGTATTTCTCGATCAGAGCATCCGGCTGGCCCGAGCGCGGAATCTCGTGCACCGCAAGCTTCACGACTTTCGCCTGGTTCCCGACCGCTTCGAGCACGGCGTCTCCCAGTCCACCTTCTATGTAATGATCTTCGACCACCACAAGGCGTCCTCCGGTTTCCTTTGCAGCAGCGAGCAAGCCTTGCGCATCGATCGGCTTGACTGAATAGGCGTCGATGATCCGAATGGAAATCTTTTCTTTTTCAAGTTGCACTGCCGCTTTCAAGGCTTCGTGAACCGTGATTCCCGCGGCGATCACCGTAGCGCGATCGTTGGCGGATTTCCGGAGGGTCTTGGAACCTCCGATCGGAAATGGTTCGTCGTTCGAGTACAGCACCGGTGTCTTGGGCCGGCTCGAGCGGATATAACAGATGCCGCGATGGCGGGCCGCCTGCTCGACGGCACGCTCTGCGGAAACCGCATCGCAGGGATAGAGAATGACGGATCCGGGAATCGGGCGGAACATCGCGATATCCTCGAGGCCCATCTGCGAGGGCCCGTCTTCGCCGATGGATACGCCGACGTGCGATCCACAGAATTTTACGTTGCACTGCGAAACGCCCGCCATGCGGATCTGGTCGAAGGCACGTGTCAGAAAGGCCGCGAATGTCGCGACGAAAGGAACTTTGCCCCGGGCTGCGAGGCCTGTCGCGGCGCCGACCATGTTCTGTTCCGCGATAAACATTTCGAAGAAACGCTTTGGATGGGCCTTGAGCAGCTTCTCGGTGAAGGTTGAATTCTTGGTGTCTCCATCGAGCGCGACAATGCGTGGATCCTGGTCCGCCACTTTCACGAGGGCATCGCCGAAAGCTTCCCGCGTTGCCGCGGATTCGTCCTGCTTCCGGTCGACGGTGATGCGGACTTCTCCTGAAAACGCCGGAATCGAGAAGCCGGTACGAGGACTGGGCTTGAATTCATTCGGACCCAGCGGTGTTGCGAGCTCCGCCAGAACTTTTGGCAGATCCTGTTTGGAAACGGCTTTGCCGTGCCAGCCGTCCTTGTTTTCCAGCATCGAGGAGCCTTTGCCCTTGAACGTCTTCGCAACGATCGCTCGAGGCTGTTCGCCGCCTTCGCTCCGGCATTTCTCGAATGCGCTGAGGATGGCGGCGTAGTCGTGGCCATCGACCGTCAGTGCATACCAGCCGAAAGCACGAAACTTCGCAGCAAAGCGATCCACATCAAACTGGTCCATGGTCCGCTGGCTCTGGCCAAGCCCGTTGACGTCCACGATGGCGTACAAACTGGACGCTTTGTGGTAATGCGCCAGCGCGGCCGCTTCCCATACCGATCCTTCGGCGCATTCGCCGTCGCCCAGAAGGACGTATGTGCTGAAAGGAATGTTATCCAGGTGTGCCGCAAGAGCCATTCCGAGGCCTGCGGATAATCCCTGGCCGAGCGATCCCGTCGCGACGTCGACCCAGGGCATTCGCGGAGTGGGGTGCCCTTCCAGATTACTGTCGATTTTTCGCAGCGTGAGCAGATCCTTTTCTTCGAGCACTCCGCATTCGGCATATGCCGCCCAGAGCAGCGGCGCAGCGTGGCCTTTCGAGAGGACAAAGCGGTCATTCGCGGGGTTGTGCGGATCTTTCGGATCGAACTGCATCTCGTTGAAGAAAATGACGGACATCAGATCCGCGGCCGACATGCAGGAGGTCGGATGGCCGGAACCCGCTTCCGTTGTGGCTTTCAACGAATCGATACGCAGCCGGCGGCCTTTTTCTTTGAGAGCGTCTATTGAAGTTCGCATTTGTATTTATTATACCGTCGAGCCTGCGATGCGATTCCGGAGGACCCCCACGCCCTCCACTTCAATTTCGATCACATCGCCGGGTTTCATTGCTTTTGTGGTTCCAGGCGTTCCTGTATAAATGATATCGCCCGGCACAAGCGTGACAAACCGGCTGACATAATTCACGATCGTGTCGACCGGGAAGATGAGATCCGCCGTCCGCTGTGACTGCACCACTTCGCCGTTCAACCGGCTCTGCACCAGCAGATCGTTGTAGTTCAGACCTTGAACAATGCAGGGACCCAGACCGCCGAAGGTGTCGGAACCCTTCGCGCGGAACCACTGGAGATCATTTTTCTGCCAGTCGCGTTCGCTCACATCGTTGCCTGCGGTGATACCGAAGATGTGTCCGGCGGCGCCGGCAACCGGGATGTCTTTCCCTTTTTTCCCGATCACGACCACCAGCTCGGCCTCGTAGTGGACATTGTGCGCGCCTTCAGGAATAACGATGTTTTCTTCCGTTCCGATCAGACACGAGCTCGGTTTCCAGAAAATTCCCGGCTCTTTGGCGGGCTCCAGTCCGCGATCGGCGATGTGACTTTTATAGTTTCGGCCCACCGCCAGGATTTTCGAAGGTTCGCAGGGAGCAAGCAACTGCACCTCCGAGCTTTTAAATTCTTTGCCGCTCGGCCCGGCCCCGCTGAACAGGTCACCACGAAGTTCCCGGACGGTTGCATCTTCAAGGATTCCATATGAAGTCCTGCCTTCCGCCGCGAACCGAACGTATCGGGTGATCTTCATCAAATCTCCTCCAATTTGACATAATACCCGGTCATGCGATCCCTCCTTCTGATTGTTTTGGTCTTGCTCGTTTCATCGACCGCGTGCGCCGAGGATCTCGTGCTGGTCAACGGCGTCGTGATTGACGGCACAGGAAAGATGCGCGCCGCGGCGAACCTTCGCATCAAAGATGACAAGATCGCCGATATCGGGATTTTCAAGGCTGCGCTGAATGAAACGACGCTCGACGTCAAGGGTATGATCATCGCTCCGGGATTTGTCGATGTGCAGGGCCTCCAGCCGGCCTCTCCGCTGATCACCCAGGGCATCACCACGACCATTCTGGGTTCCGACGGCACGGGGCCATATTCCGTCGAAGATTTCATGCTTCCATTTGACGACAGGCCTCCAGTGGCCAACATCGCCATGTTGGTCGGTCATGCCACCGTTCGCCGCCAGATCATGGGCAGCGATTTCAAACGCAGTGCCACCGCGAATGAGTTGCGCCTGATGGAGGAACTCGTTTCCGATGCGATGAAGCAGGGAGCTTTCGGCTTCGCCTCCAACCTTCAACAGGAACCGGCGTCGTTCAGTTCTCACGATGAACGGGTTGCTCTCGCAAAAGTGGTTGCGAAGTTTGGCGGAATTGTCGTGGTCCGGTCACACGACGCGACAGAACCGATCGCGATCGCACGCGAGGCGAAGGTGGCGGTTCAGGTATTGGATACGGAGAAGTCCGTCCTGGCTGAAATCGAGAAAGCGCGCGCTCAACATGTGGATATTTCCGCGGAGGTGTACTCCTTTCCGCAGCTGGCTCAGGAGAAGCCGGTCAGTTTCGAACGGGCAATTCCACGTCTGAGTTCGGCGCCGGCTTCACGCTTCGGTCTTCACGACCG
>DASXLG010000387.1 GCA_036496425.1 Terriglobia bacterium
TAACGGATCGGATTCCATGTCGTTCCCGTCCGGTCATTCGATGGAGGCCTTCGCTCTCGCCGCCGTACTCTCGAAGGAATACCATGACAAACCCCTGGTTGTGTGGGGTTCCTACGGATTTGCAGCCGCCATTGGGCTCGCTCGCGTTGGTGCTCTGGAGCACTTTCCGACCGATGTCGTGGCCGGTGCCGTAATTGGTGAATTGATCGGCCGTTACGTCGTCAACCATCACGCTCATCTAGCCGACGACGCGCAGTAACAGACTGGCACACCCAGGTGAAGCGGCCTCCCCGCCTGACTCAGGCGGGGAGTGCCCCCCCACGATCGGTCGACGGATTCAACGTTTTCAATCGGGTGAACTACACCAGTTATGTCGGGAACCTCAGTTCGCCGTTCTTCGGACGCGCGGTGAGCGCGCAACCACCGCGCCGATTGCAATTCTCGGCGCGGCTTGCGTTCTGAAATTACTGCTTGATGACGATAAACCAGCCGGCCACGATCGGGCCTTGCGGTCCGCGCCCGCGTCCTCGTCCCTCAGCAGGAGCTGCGCCGGCCGGCGGCGCCGGAGCCGTGCCGCGTTCGGGCTGGAAGAGATACACATTGTGCGATTTCGGATCGACTGTGATCGTCTTTGCGCCCGCGAACGTAGCGACAGTATCGACGACCGTGTACTTGTCGGCCGAGTCCTGATGCACGACGGTGACGTTGCCTTCGCCGCCATTCGGAATGTAGATCAGTTTCTTCCCCGGATCCCATCCCAACGCGTCCACGCGCGTGCCGTTCTTGATGGTTGCGACGATCTTGCCGGTGCTCGCATCGACGACGACCGAAGTGTTGCTGCAGCCTGAGAAGATGCGGTTCGTCGCTTTGTCGTACGCGATGCCCGTCGGGCCTTTGCAGGGAGCGAGCGGCCAGGATGCCGTTGCCTTCCACGTTTTGGTATCGATCACCTGGATCGTGCTCTTGCCCTCGTTGTTGACGTAGATATGGCCCTTCCCGTCGGCTGCGGCGCCTTCAGGCGCATTGTCTTCGAGCTCGGCCTTGCCGGCGATATCACCGGTTTTCGGATCGAGCGCCACGAGCGTGCCGATCGGCCGGCTGTGGTTCGTCAGGATGATCTTGTCGTCCGGCTGGTCGTACATGATGCCGTCGAGTCCGCCTGTGTCCACCTTGATCTGTTTGATCACGGCGAACGTTTTCAAATCGAACATCGTGACCGTCGAATCGCCGCCGTCGGTCGTGAAGCCGTGGCCGGACTTCGGCGCGATTCCCGCGCCGTGCACACCCGGCGTGTTCGGGATGTCACCGAGCACCTTGCCCGTCGGACCATCGATAACCATCATGTGCGTGGCTCGTGAAACGAACACATGGCCCGTCCCCGGCTCAGCGGCAATGTAGTCTGTGCCGCCGTCTCCTTTGATATCGAACTTTTCAACCTTGAACGTCTGAGCCAATGCGATACAGGTCACCAGAAACATCGCCGCGCATACCAGAATCACCAAGCGTCTTGTCATATCGGCCTCCCTGGGACCGGAATTGTATCGCAGGCCGACAGTGCAGAGACAAGAGAGCAGTTAAGGATGACTCACATAAACAATAATTAATTTCGTTTTAACAATGACAAGTGCAGATCACAGTAGGCTGTAGCGAACGACATTCCCGCTTGAGGAGGCTCCATGAAAAGTTTGTCCAGAGTTGCACTTGGTTGACGGTAGGAAACTCGCGCATCCCGAATGAAGGATCTGGTGTTCCGGTTTGTGGTATTGCGGCGGGAATTTTCTTAGCAAGAAGGGAGTATTCATGCGTCGTATCGTTATCGTGATTTTGTTGTGTTCGGTTGTGCCCCTTCTGGCTCAGTCGCCGGGCTATCATATTGTGCAGACTTATGCTCTCGGCGGCGACGGAGCGTGGGACTACGTCGTTCCGGAGCCCGCGCAGCATCGGGTTTTCGTGGCGCGGACAAATCGCGTCATGGTCATCGACGAAAACACCGGGAAGCTGCTTGGCGAAGTCATGGGCATCAACGGGGCACACGGCACGGCGATCGATGAGCCCAGCGGACATGGGTTCGCGACATCGGGGAACGATCAGTCGGTCGTGATGTTCGATGCGAAGACTTTCAAGGAGCTTGCGCGGATTCCTTCGGCGGAGGACACCGATGCCATCATCTTCGATCCGGCTTCGAAGCGCGTCTTTACGTTTAATGGCGACGCGCATTCGTCGACGGTGATCGATCCGGCTGCGGGGAAGCGGATCACGACGATCGACCTCGGTGGAAAGCCGGAATACGGCGCGTCCGCGGGTGATGGGAAGGTCTATGCGAACCTCACCGACATCAGTGAAGTCGTGGAGATCGATGCGAAGGCCGCAACCGTCTCCCGCCGCTGGTCCACGGGAGCATGCAAACAGCCCGTGTCGATGGCCATCGACACGGCGCATCACCGCCTGTTCAGCGGCTGCCGGAGCGGCGTGCTGGCGGTTTCAGACTATCAAGCCGGCAAAACGATCACGACGCTGCCGATCGGAATGGGCGTCGACGGTGCGGGTTACGATCCGAGTACGGGCGATGTCTTCGCAACGAATGCGGACGGTTCCATGACCGTTATCCATCAGGACAACCCGGAAACCTATCGGGTCGTACAGAGCGTTGCCACACCCACGGGTTCGCGAAACATGGGATTGGATCCAACCACGCACAAGATTTACGTGGCGGCGGCCGAATTCGCAGCTCCGGCGGCCCCACCGCTGGGCGCGCCACGCGGCCGCGGAGGCCGGGCGAGCGTAGTGCCAGGCACTTTTAAATTGCTGGTCATTTCACGTTAGGAATCATGAAGGGACCACGATTGATCGTTGACTTGCCTGGCGTGCGAACCACCACAAACGAACTCGGGCAGTTCCGCTTTGATTCCGTTCCGCCAGGGGATTACCTCCTGGATTTCGATAAGCCGGGTTCCGTCTTGGTAACTATCCGGTCGCGATGGCCGTACCTAATGGCTATCGCTACCCGTCCTACTTCAATTTGAATATCGGACTCGAAAAGCGCTTTCCGTTCCGCGGATACCAGTGGGCCGCCCGCGTGGCTGTCGTCAACTTCACGGGCAGCAATGACTGCAATGCCGTCATCAATAATGTCGATGCGCCGAATTTCCTGATGTTCAGTGGAGGTCAAGCCCGGGCATTTACGGCGCGTATTCGCTTTGTGGGACGCAAATGAAAAGAGAAGAGCAATACATGCGGCGCGTGGTGGGATTCACGGTTCTTCTGCTTTTAGTGATGCCGGTTGTTTGCGCCGCCCAGAGCAAGGAAGTCGGTGTTGCCGGAGGTTTTGGACTCTATCATGATGCCACCGTAACGGCTCGCGCAGGTCAGGCCGAAGCCGGTTTCGGACCTCGCCGTTTCGGGGCAAATTATTTATTTTGGCGCCCGGAGCTCAGATCAACGGCTGGCTCCACGATTTCGTTCCCCTGATCGGAATCAGCCGCCGGTTTTGATAGAACTTCAGATCTTCAACTCATATCGACTGCGATATGCTTGTAACGGGTCTTTACCCGCGGTAGCATGCCTTTGGAACTGGATCTGCAGGGTAACCAACAAATGTTTCGGTGTGCGGCACGTTTAGTGGTTTGCGTGATAGCCTTGGGGAGCGGGTACTCTTCATACGGCCAGGGAAGAATTGATCCTACACTGCCTCCGGGTCTGTTTCCGACCACCCGAACGGCGTTTATTTTCCCCGGCGTCAATACTGTTAAGGATCCCGATGCCGTGGTGCCCCCGCTGACATCCGCCCAGAAATTTTCGATGTTCCGGCGGAGAACGCTGGATTACTCCTTTCCGGTTGAGGCTGTGATGTTTGCGACACTCTCGCATTCAACCGGTATTGTTGGTCCCAAATACGGCGAAGGTCCAAGAGGGTTTTCACGGCGGTTCGTTTCCTATACGGGAAGCATGGCCAGCAGCAACTTTTTCGCAGGGGCGCTTCTGCCATCCCTGTTGCACCAGGACCCTCGGTATTTTCGAAAGGGCCGTGGTTCGGTGATGTCACGGATTCTCTATGCGTTCAAATCCGAGGCTGTGACTCGCTCCGACTCCGGAGATCTTACGTTCAATGCGTCAAACGTCTTAGGACTCGGGATGTCCACTGCACTTACCAATGCGTGGTACCCAGGGAGTAATTTGTCCTTCGGCGGCACCATGCATCGATTCGCTCTCAGACTCGCAATCACCGGCACTCTCAATCTTTTCCGCGAGTTTGGTGGTGGGTATAAGCCAGAACCATAGCTACTGCTTACGGTTCCTTTGACATCGTTGCGCCGCCCCGGCAAGAGTACCAGTGCGTTCACATAGCACCGCTTATTCGCCACCGGGCATTAGAGTTACATAAACAACAATTAATTTCGTTTTAACACTGACAAGTGCAGATAACGGTAGGCTTCCTTGCCAGCGAGCGAAAATTTCTTCGCCTAAGGAGGCTCCATGAATCATAACAACCGAGGCCCGATCAACGGCAATATCCCGTCTCCGATCTTCGGACATGCCAATCAGCCTGCGGGCGGTGGAGGCGGCTTTGGTGGATTTCCGAAGGCCGCAAACAACCGCTGGGAGTTTCAGACGCGGTTCACGTTCTAGGCATTCGCGGCGATGCCCATTGCGACTCTTTATATTGAAGAGATCAAGGCGATCATGCGGGGGCGCTTTGCATGGTTGGGGGCCGCGGTCGTCTTGCTGGCGTTAGGAGGACTGGCCACAGCGGCGACCCAGGATACCTGGCTGGACGGCTACGGCATCATGGCGTACGGGCTTGTTCCGCTGGCGTTCCTTCCAATGGCAGCGGCGATGATCGCCGGGCCGCGCGCCAATCGATTTGTTGAACAAGTTTTTACTTCGCCGGTGGAAAGGCGCGACTGGCTGGCTGCGAGACTCCTCGTCCTGGTGTCGGTCGCCGCCTGCTATTACCTGGCGTTGATGCCGATGATGATGGTTTACACGGCTCATGTCGGTGTGCCGCTGCTTCTGCATAGATTCCTGCTCTGGACACCAGGCATTCTCGCCGCGAGTATCTGCGCCGGTGTTCTCATTGGAGTTCTTTTCATCGGCAGGAGCATCGCGGCTCCGGCCGCGACCGGCATGGGAGTACTGCTGGTTTACGCCGCACTGATTCCGCTGCAGGAACTTCTGGTGGCGCAAGGCAACGGCGCTGCCAGGAGCGGGCACATCGCGCTGGCAAGTCCTGCCGTCCTGCTGAAGAACGCGCTGGGGTTCACGCTGGTCGCCGCGAGCATTCCGTCCAGCACGACGGCGACGTGGGGCAGCCTGGTGGTCTTCACGATCGGCACGCTGGCGCTCGCGGCCTGGGTATTTTTGCGCGCCCAGGGCGTCGAAACATGGGAGGCGAGCGCGCGCCAGCGAATGACGATCGCGCTTGCCATCGCTGCGCTCGCCGCATTCCCGGCGCTTTTCGCGGATACGAATTATGACAGTGCGGCGCCCCGTCCGACGAATGCTCCCCCGGCACGGGGGGTATTCTCACGCAATGGTCCGAACCTGGCGCTGGTCCGGCCCGGCGCTCCCATTCCGTTTCGTTGCTGCAGCCCGATCCTGAACCGGGAGGAATGGCAGTACGGCACGGATCAGCAGACAGAACGCGACCTGCTCTTGCTTCTGCCTGTCGAAACAACCGCACACATTTCGAATCTTCATATACACGTCGCCGGAGAGAATGGTCTCGAAGTAACGGCGGAACCCCAGGCGTTGGCGGAGGCCGAGCGGCATCTGGAAACGCATACCTATCTTAATGACTCCGGTCCCGCGGACGCCAGCGGCCACCGCGTCGTCGACGGTTTTGTTGTCCGCATTCCGGTCCGTCTGGATCCCAGGAAACCCTGGGATCTCGGAGGCAACCGGTATCCGCTTGCCGTCACGGCCACGTATGATCTGGCGGAAGACACTCAGCCGTACACATTCAGTTCGCGGGGGGCCATCGACGCCGGAGTGGCGGGCGCGGCTGGGGAAATGGCGCTTGCGGCATCTATTTTGCCGCTCATCTGCCTTGGCGCCGCCTTTAGACGGTGGAGACGGACACGATGAACGACACGGCCGAATTCGCTGTCGAAATGGAAGGGCTCACGCGGCGTTTCGGCTCGTTTACCGCCGTGGACCAGGTCACGCTGAAGATTCCCAAAGGACAGCTTTATGGATTACTCGGGTTGAACGGCGCTGGCAAGACCACAACCATTCGCATGCTGACGACGCT
>DASXLG010000388.1 GCA_036496425.1 Terriglobia bacterium
CGACGATGGAATCCGTTCCATTCGGTCCGTTGGCGCAGTTTCCACCGGCGCAAGGGACGGGGCCCGCAACGAGTCCGCTGTCGTAGCGCCAGTTCATACTGAACCAGGGGCCGTTCTTCAGAAATTGATACTGAAGGTGCGTTGTCTGATTGAATAGCTCGTCGTGATCGATGCGGAAGACGCTGCTGCCTCCCGGAGTCGCGCCGATGCAGGAAATCTGGGGCGTGAAGAACCGGGCCGCCACGCTGGACATAACGACGAACGCCGTAAAGCCCTGGTAGTTCGGCACAGACGTGCGAATGGCGAATCCGGGGATCTTCGAATTGTGCCATTGAACCGGGAACGTGATTGGCGTGTTTCCGAGGACGCTGAAGTCATAGGCGCCGTGGGTATACTTCCAGATATATTCGCCGTCGACTGAATTCAAGTTTGTACCTCCGACCATCGGATTGAACGTAAACATCGATAACCAAAAGTCTTACGAGTATTGGCACCTGGATCGAGGGCAGCAATCTCTAATTCATGACTGGTCTTCCAGTCCAATGAGCGGCATTGATTTTGGGATGAACAGCAGCGAACGCCTGGCGGGATGGCTCAATTCTTCCGAAGGCTGATTCTGCCCTGCGCCGTATGCAACAGAATTTTGTTTCCGCCGCCGGTGATGAGCGACTGGGCGCGGACAGCGGAATTGAAGCTGTTGGCTCCGATGAGGTCTTGCAACGGCCGGACCGGAAACTCCGGAGACCGCGTCTTCACTCGATTCCCGGAGCCCTACGCGCCTAGCGGACTCCCGTTAGCGTTGCTGCAGGCCTGGATGGACCGCTTCGTTTATACGATCTGTCCGTGCTGTGCCGAGAGTTGCCGTTCCGGCTTTCTGGAGAATTCGATTTGGATCTCGCCCTGTGTGTTCCCACCCGTTCAATAGATGGCTATTCGGATGGGACGAACAGCGGGCGTTTCCAAATCGCACTGACCACGTCTACACTGGGGCATGACTGTGAGCTTTTCCAACCCAAAGACTGCCGTAGCGATTGCCTTCATTTGCATCGCCATCTCGGCGGGATATATTGCACAAAACCCGCCCGAGGCCCGCTCAACGTATACGAAAAACGAATACCGTATTCCCATGCGTGACGGCGTCAAGCTGTTCACATCGGTGTATGTTCCGAAACGTACTTCGCCGGTAAGATATCCGATCCTGTTGAACCGAACACCCTACGGAGTTGAACCTTACGGACCGGATGCGTTTCCGAGATCGCTTGGGCCAAGCTCTCTATTTGCGCAGGAAGGCTATATCTTCGTGTATCAGGACGTGCGCGGCCGCTACATGTCCGAGGGCGATTTCAAATGGATGACGCCCTACGTTACCAACAAGAAGGGGCCGGCCGACGTCGATGAAACGACCGATACCAACGACACGATTGATTGGCTGCTCAAAAATATTCCAAATAATAACGGCCGTGTCGGCATGTGGGGAATTTCCTATCCCGGCTTCTATACCGCTTCTGCCCTGGCTGATCCTCACCCGGCACTGAAAGCGGCATCTCCTCAAGCGCCCATGGCGGACAACTATCTGGGTGATGATATCCACCACAATGGGGCGTTCTGGCTGCCGCACATTTTCAATTTCATCAGTTGGTTTGGCAAGCCGCGTCTGGGACCGACAACCGACTATCCGCCGGGCTTCAGTCCGGACACAACCGATGGATACAACTTCTTTCTGGAAATGGGGACATTGGCCAATGCCAATCTCAAATACTTCCACAATGAACTGAAACTTTGGAACGAGTGGATGCAGCACGGCGACTATGACAGCTATTGGCAGGCACAAAACCTACCCAGGAATCTTAAGAAGATCGATGTGGCGGTTATGACGGTCGGCGGTTGGTTCGACGCCGAAGATCTGCAGGGAACGTTGCGAATTTACCAGGCACTCGAAAAGCAAAATCCCGACACCTTCAACACGCTTGTCATGGGACCCTGGTCTCATGGCGGATGGGCCGGCGGAAACGGCGATGCCATCGGCAACGTGGATTTCGGCTCGAATACGTCCAGGTTCTACCGCCAGAACATGGAACTGCCGTTCTTCAACTATTACCTGAAGGGCGAAGGCGAATTAAGCCAGCCCGAAGCCTATGTGTTCGAAACCGGATCCAATCAGTGGAAAAAATACGACCACTGGCCGCCCAGGAACGAGCAAACAACGGCGATTTACCTGCAACCCGGAGGGGCGCTCTCTTTCTCTGCGCCCGCAAACACGAAGACGAAGACCTACGATGAATATGTCAGCGACCCCGCAAAACCGGTGCCCTATATCGATGGAGTTGCTTTGGGCATGGCGCGGGAGTACATGGATGACGATCAACGGTTCGCCGCGGGACGGCCGGACGTTCTGGTTTACCGGACGGAGGTGTTGAGCGAAAACCTGACTGTTGCCGGTCCTGTCGGAGTGAACCTGGTGGTTTCGAGCAGCGGCACGGACTCGGACTTTGTTGTAAAACTCATCGATGTCGCGAAAGACGGTTATGAAATGCTCGTGCGCGGCGAACCCTTCCGCGCAAAGTACCGGAACAGCTTTTCAAAGCCGGAACCACTGAAGCCGAACCAGCCTACAAGCATCAATTACGACATGCCGGATATCAACCATACTTTCCTGAAAGGCCATCGGATCATGGTCCAGATCCAGAGCACGTGGTTTCCGCTGATGGACCGGAATCCGCAGAAATTCGTCAACATCTATGCAGCGGCTGAATCGGACTTTCAGAAGGCGACGGAGCGGATCTATCACTCGACCGCAGAAAGGTCACAGTTAACGTTTCGGGTTGTTCGTTAGCCGGGCGCCCGAGGAGATTTCCGCC
The DNA here is from genome assembly GCA_036496425.1 of Terriglobia bacterium. NCBI lineage: Bacteria > Pseudomonadati > Acidobacteriota > Terriglobia > Terriglobia bacterium. The sequence goes on from DASXLG010000388.1 coordinate 2,859, forward strand.
GGGGAGGCCAGGTCGACCGGAATCCGGAGTTCCACGGTCGTGCCTGCTCCCTGAGTGCTGCGCATCGTCACGGCATTAAGGCTGCCGTATCTTTCCAGACGTTTCTGCACATTGGACAGCCCCAGCCCGCGTGACTTCTGTCTGGCCGATGGCAGATCATTTGCACCGGCGCCGGTGTCTATAACAGAGATGATCGCCGTCAATTCCTCCAGCCGCGCTGAAATTCGCACTTCGCCGCCGGTCAGCGACTCACTGATTCCGTGTTTGATGGAGTTCTCGACAAGCGGCTGAATCACCAGGGCTGGAATTCGTATCTTCCGCAATTCGAAGGGCACGTCGACGAGCACGCGCAGACGGTCCTCGAATCTGGCGCGTTCGATATCCAGGTATGCCTCGACAAGGTCCAATTCCTCGCCAAGCGGCACGAATTCATCCGCGGACTTCAGGACGGCGCGCAACAGACCGGACAGGCGCATCAACGTTTCCAGCGCCCGCTCCGGAGCGGTTTGAATCAGATAGCCGATTGTGGTCAGGGCATTAAATAGAAAGTGCGGATTGATTTGAGCGCGCAGGGCTTTGAGCTCGGCCTCGGCGGCCAGCTTCCTCATTTCCTGCTCCCGGACATCGTGCCGGTATCGTTCTTCGATCGACCGGACCGCATCGATACGGCGGGCGATGAGCAGGGCGGCGCGTTCCAACATGGCGACATCGTCGGAAAGCAGCCGCCTGCCACTGGCCAGATCACGAATATGCAGGACGTAGCGCGGCGCTTCGGTTGTCGCGATCGGGACTTGTGCCCGCCGGCGGTCCGCCTGCACAACGATCATGTCCTGCGGCTGATTCCACACCATCCAGTCCATCCTGGCGCTCAGGGCAGGCGAAAGGATCTGTAAAGCTTCGTCGAACATGGCTTCCGGGGAGTTTCGCAGGTCGATCTGCCGCGACAGTTGAATCAGGAGATCCGCATAATCGGCACGCTTCAAAACGATCTTATCCACGAACCACGCCGCGACACGGCGCAAAGCCGGGTACGTCATAGCCGTCGCAACCCAGATCGTCAGCAACAACGTTGTTGTTTCTTCGCCGGCCCCGTGAAGAGAGCAGCGGGCTGACAGCGAAAACGAAAACGCCGAACGTGAGTCCTGCCAGCAGCATGAACGCGAGCGCCCGCTTCAAAACAATATCCGCCAGCGCGAAACGGAAATCCTCATAGAGGATCAGCAGCGCCAATGGAAGCGAGGCGTGGTGCCCCGCCAGCTGGAGCCACCACGGATCATCGCCGCCACCCTGGTGATAGCTCAAGTGCAGGGCCGATACGGCGAACACAGACATCGCGACAACCCACAAAATGCGGCCGCGGCCTTCCTTACCCCGGGTGAGGATCAGGAGCGCCAGAAGAAGCGCGGCAAATCCCACAGTTACGCCTCGCAAAGCGAGTTGTGAGGGGATGGCTCCGGCCGTGAGCACCGAATAAAAGTGCATGAGTGTGGCGGCCGAACTCAGTCCATATGCCGCAGTGGCGATAAGCAGATTCTGACGCGGCGTTATCGTCTCGGTCGCCCGCAACGCGGAGTGAACGACCACCGCTGGAAGAAAACATAGCGCACTGAACGCGGCCGCAAGAAGCAGCAGACCGGAATGGTGAATCCGAGCTTCACCATTCCGTAGCCGCCGAAAGCACCTGCATTCCATGCGAATCCGAGCACCCCGGTAAGGAGAGCCAGCCTGTTCGACGATGGCCGGGAAGTCAGCACCATCCACAGCAACATCACGTAAAGCACAACTCCCGTTATGAATCCCATGAGGTTGATCAGTGATGTGGCGGTGCCGGTAATCATTCGTATGGCGATTTTAGTCGTCTGGCGGCTGCACGGCAAGGGACGTCCCAGACGCGTCAAAGAAGGG
>DASXLG010000389.1 GCA_036496425.1 Terriglobia bacterium
TCGCCGCTGAGAATCTCGCGGCTATTGTTCGAAACAAAACAGCTCCGTTTGCGGACGAGTTCAATCTATTGAAAAACAGAAGAGATCGCGATTTCGCACAGGTCAGGAGAATCTAAAGTTGTTGAAGTATTTCACGCTTCCCCCACTCGATCAGATCTATGCAGCGGCCGGCCACCTCGTTCGTATCCTCGTAATCCTGATGATTGCCTGGATTACCGGTCGCCTCATCCAAAAATGGTTCCCGCGTCTTCGCACGCGAATCGTGGCCCACATGGTCAAGCAGCGCGGCGGCCACGACATCGAACTCGAAAAACGAGCGGCAACGCTCAGTGCCATCATTCGCAATACGCTGTCCATCATCATTTGGATTCTGGCGATCATCATGGCACTGAAGGAAGGCGGCTTCGACATAGGGCCCATCCTTGCCGGCGCTGGAGTCGTCGGCCTGGCGGTTGGTTTTGGGGCGCAAACTTTGGTGCAAGACGTCATTTCCGGCATGTTCATGCTGCTGGAGAATCAGATTCGAGTCAACGACGTCGCTGTCCTTAACGGTACAGGTGGTCTGGTCGAAGCCATTAACCTTCGTACTACTGTGCTTCGCGGACAGGACGGCACCGTACATGTCTTCCGCAATGGAACTATCAATACCCTTTCGAACATGTCGCACGGCTACTCTTACTACGTTTTCGATATTGGCGTTGCCTACAAAGAAGACACAGATCGGGTCATTGAAGTCGTCAAGGGCATCGCCGATAATCTTATGAAGGAAGAGCCTTTCAATAGCATCATCCTCGCGCCCCTCGAAGTTCTCGGGGTTGACAAGTTTGCCGATTCCGCCGTCATTGTCAAGGCCCGCTTCAAGACGGCGCCCATTCAACAATGGACCGTCGGCAGGGAAATGAACCGCCGCATCAAGAAGAAATTCGACGAAGTCGGCATCGAGATTCCCTTCCCCCACACCAGCATCTACTTCGGCGAGGCAAGCAAGCCTTTTCAATTGCGAATTGAAGGTCCCGAAGGTGAGCAATTGAAGGAAGGGAGCCAGGACGGATCGCGCGATAGCTCCATTCGCGAACCTAGCTCTTAGCTAAAACAGGAACGTCTTCAATCCATCGACAGGCTAAGCTGGTGCCGCACATCGGCGCCGCGGATCCAGAAGATCACGTCTGTCGCGATATTCGCTGCATGATCGGCGATCCGCTCCAGGCTCCGTGAAACCATCAGACCGTTCATCGCCTGCTGCGTATACCTCGGCTGGTCCTGGATCATCTTCAGCAGGTCCGCCTGGGCAGCGCGGTTCATGCGATCGATCTCGTCGTCCATCTCGCGCACCGCATCGGCCAGCCGGGCGTCGCCTTCCAGGAGCGACAGGATAGCCGTACGAATCATCCGCCCAGCCACCTCGCCCATGGCGCTGAAGTCCACCGGCAGCTCCGCCGGCTCAGTCTTCATAATGTCGCGCGTGCGCCGCGAAATGCCCATGGATTGGTCGCCAATGCGTTCAAGATCGCCATTGATCTTGATCACCGCTAGGATGAAGCGCAGGTCGATCGCCATCGGCTGTTCCTTGGCGAGCAGCTCGTACGCCATCTCGTCCAGCTCTCGCTGCGCAGAGTCGATCGCCGTCTCGTTCTGCTTGACGAATTTGCACAAGTCCTTGTCCCGCAGAAGGTAGGCGTCCACTGCGGACTCGACCGCCTGCTGCGCCATAGCAGCCATGGCAAGGAGCTTGTCCTTGAGTTCAGCAAGCTGAATTTGAAAATGAATCCGCGGCACGGCCCGTTTTTCTCCTATCGACCATTGTGCATCAACCAGTGTTAAGAGGAGACAAATTTCCCTCAGAGCATCCTGTTTGACACGTCTTGCCCATGAAAGCGAGCACCCCCGGCCAATCGAAACAACGCTGGCCCGGTGATCTAGGCTAACAGAATGAACGATCCGGCTTCGACACCAAAGTCCATGCTCAGCATCGATCCCGCCGCGCACCCGCCGCGCCAGATCTACAAATTGATGACCGGCATCATCGTGCCGCGCCCCATCGCCCTCGTTTCGACCATCGACGCCGCCGGCAACGCCAATCTCGCGCCCTTCAGCTTCTTCGCCGGAGTTGGCTCTGCGCCCCCAACTGCGCTCTTCTGCCCCGCGCTCCGTCCCGGCGGAGCCGCCAACGCCGGCCAGCGCAAAGACACCCTCCGCAACGTTGAACAGACGCGCGAATTCGTCATCAATATCATCAGCGAATCCATCGCCGCGCAGGCCAATCTGACCGCCGCAGAAGTCGGCCCGGAGATCGACGAATTCCGACTCTCCGGCCTGACTCCGATAGCCAGCGAAGCTGTCAAGCCGCCCCGCGTCGCCGAGTCGCCCGCGCAAATGGAGTGCCGCCTCCTGCAAGTGATCTACACCGGCGACCAACCCTCCAGCGGAGTCGTCGTGCTCGGCGAAGTATTGCGCTTCCACGTGCGCGAAGACCTCGTCGACGACTTCCGTATCGATCCCGCCGGCCTCGACGCAGTCGGCCGCATGGCCGGCAATACCTGGGTGCGCACCCGCGATCGCATTGAGCTCATCCGACCGAAATAGCTGCTTGTCGCCGATGCGCCTCCGCGAAAGCTATACTGGTCCCCACAATCGTCAGGCCCGCCAGGAACAACTGCAAAGGAGGCTTCCGTGGCTCACGTCTGCGAATCAACTCACCCGTCCAGCTTGATTGATCATTCCGTGGGCTTCATGTTGCGCGTGCTCGTGCTTCTCGTTCTTCTTTTTGCCGTTCCCTTCCTTGCAGGTTGCCGCAGCAGCGATCCGCCGCCGACGCGCTCCGCGGCCTCAGCCGCAATCACCGGCGCCATCACCCTCTCGAGCGACAGCCTCGCTGCTGGAACCATTCCGAAGGTGCTTACTTGTGACGGCGCAGACCAGTCGCCGCAACTCAGGTGGACTGCTCCGCCCCCCGAAACCAAAAGCCTTGTCCTCACAGTGACCGATCCCGATGCACCCAGCGGCACCTTTACACACTGGGTGTTGTTCAACCTGCCCCCAACTAGCAGCGATATACCTGCTGGAATTCCGACGCAGAATCAGCTCACCGATGGCTCACGCCAGGGTCGCAACGACTTCGGCAAAATCGGATACGGCGGCCCCTGCCCTCCTCGCGGCACCACCCACCGTTACTTCTTCGATCTCTTCGCACTCAACGCGACCCTTGATCT